>NZ_JBMOWQ010000011.1:0-149325 GCF_049310485.1 Pseudomonas sp. GZD-209 | reverse complement strand
CGCAGCGGCGCACCGCCGCTGCGACTTGCCCCGCGAGGGTGGTTTCAGCGCATATGCAAAATGATCGGGCTGCTGCTGGCCGGGTCGGTATGTTCACGCAACTTGCCGACCGCCTTGGCGTCCACGGCGCCGCCCTGGTTGCCCCAGGTCGCGCGGGCAAAACTCAACACCTCGGCAAGCTCCCGGTCATTGAGCTGCTCACGAAACGCCGGCATGCGGTAGGCATCCGGCACCCCGGCGGCGACGATGCGCTGCGAGCCGTTGAGGGTGATGTTGATCGCCGAGGCGTTTTCGCTGGCCAGCATCGAAGTGGCGCCCGCCAGCGGCGGCATCCACTCGGCCTGGCCCTGGCCATCCAGGCCATGGCAGCTGGCGCAGCGGGTTACGTAGGTGTGCGCACCGGGCGCCTCCAGGCGGCTGGCGGCGGACACGGCCTGGTACTGCCAGGGTGCGCCGTCGCGCTGCGGGTCGCCCGGCAACGATTTCAGGTAGCGGGCGATGGCGGCCAGGTCATCGTCGGCCATGAACTGCGTGGAGTTGTTGAATGCCTCGGTCATCGAGCCGTACACCACGGCGTGCTGGTTGCGCCCGGTCTTGAGGAACTGCACGATCTGCGCCTCGCTCCAGCGGCCCAGCCCGGTGTTGGGGTCCTGGCGCAGGCTCGGTGCGTACCAGCCGTCGAGCAGGGCGCCGGCGAGGAAGGGCACACCGGCCTCGTCCAGCGCCTTCTCGTTGAACGCCAGGCCCCGCGGGGTGTGGCAACTGCCGCAGTGGCCGGGGCCTTGGACGATATAGGCGCCACGGTTCCACAGCGCATCCTGCCCGGGTTTCTGTGCATAGGGCGTGTTCGGCGCGAACAGGCCGTTCCACAGGGCGATCGGCCAACGCAGGTTCAGCGGCCAGGGGATGCTGCTGGCGATGTTGGCCTGGTTGGCCGGCTGCACGCCCTGCATGAAGAAGGCATACAGCGCGCGTACGTCGTCGTCACTGAGCTTGGCGTAGGACGGGTAGGGCATGGCCGGGTACAGCCGGCGCCCGCCCGGTGCGACGCCGTGGCGCACGGCGCGGTCGAAGTCGGCCAGGCTGTAGTCGCCGATGCCGTGCTGGCGATCGGGGGTGATGTTGGTGGCGTGGATCGCCCCCAAGGGCGTTGCCATCTCCAGCCCGCCGGCGAACGGCGCCTGGCCGGGCAGGCTGTGGCAGGCCACGCAATCGCTGAGCCGGGCGACGTACTCGCCACGGCTGACCAGCGCCGCGTCCACTGGCGTGTCGGCGCTGAAGGGCGAGGCAGGCTCGCGAGTGACGTACCAGGCCAGCAGGCCTGCCGCGACCAGGCACGGCAGGGCCAGCCAGCCCGCGATTGTTGCGAAGCGACGGTTGTTCATGGGCGGTCCTGTCGGGTCAGCTGAAGCTGTAGCGGCTAAGGGGCAGGCTGCGGATGCGCTGGCCGGTCAACCGCGCCACCGCGTTGGCCACCGCAGGCGCTACCGCCGGCAGTGGCGGTTCGCCTATGCCGCCCATCTTCGCGCCGCTCTCGACGATGCGCACATGCACCCGGGCCATGCGCGAAGGCGTCAGGATCGGGTACAGGTCGTAGTTGCGCGCCCTCGGCATGCCGTCGAGCCACACCGCTTCCTCCACCAGCGCCTGCGACAGCCCCAGGGCTACCGCGCCATTGACCTGGGCCTCGATGATCGCCGGGTTGACGATGCTGCCCGGGTCGATGGCCTGCCAGATGTCGTGCACCTTCACCTGGCCGCCGTCGATCGACACCTCGGCGATCACCGCAGCCTCCGAGCCGAACGGCGAGGCCATGGCCACGCCCCGGGCGCGCTTGCTGCCGTCTACGGCGGTGAACGGCCCGCGCTTCCAGCCGCCGGACAGCTCGCCCACCGATTGCAGCAGATGGGTAAGACGCGGGTTGTCGCGCAGCAGGTGCAGGCGCAGCTCGAACGGGTCGTGGCCGCCCTTGTCGGCCAGTTCGTCGAGGAAGGCTTCATAGAAGAAGTCGTTCAACGAATTGCCCACCGAGCGCCAGTAACCGAGCATGGCCGGGCCTTTCACATATACCTGGGCAATGCGCTTGTTGGCGATGGCGTAGGCCTTGCCCGACAACCCTTCGAGGGCGGTGGGGTCGAGTTTTTCGCCCTGCTGGCCGGCCAGAGCTTCGGTGGGGCCTTCGGTGGCGCTGACGGCTTCGATGGCCACCGGCAAGCCTTCGGCGTCCAGCCCGGCGCGGAACTTGACCGCAGCCACCGGGCGCAGCACGTCGCGCAGGAATTCTTCCTCACGGGTCCAGATCAGCTTCACCGGTCGCCCGACCGCCTTGGCCAGGGCGATGGCCTGGGGGTAGGGGTTGGCCGAGTCGTAGAGGAAGTGCCGGCCAAAGAAACCGCCCAGCAACGGCGAGTGCAGGGTGATCTGCGCAGCGTCGAGGCCAGTACGCTTGGCGATATCGTCGCGGAACATGTCCGGCGCCTGGTTGGGCAGCCACACCTCCAGGGTGCCGTCGGGGTTGAACCGCGCGGTGGCGGACGGTGGCTCGAGCTGGGCGTGATTGAGGTACTGGTTGTGGTAACTGGCCTCGACCGTGGTCTTGGCGCTGGCCAGGGCGGCGGCCACATCGCCTTCATGCTCGTCATCGCGGGGCGTGCCGGGCTGGCTGGCCAGGTGTTCAAGCCAGGCGGCGCTGGAAAAGTCCGCCGGCATCGGTCGCACCTTGCTGTCGGCGCCGGGCGCCTGCCAGTCCACCTGCAAGGCTTCGACCGCCCGTTTGGCGTGCCACCAGCGTTCGGCGACCACCGCCACCGCACCGGGCAGCTGATGCACCGAGTGCACGCCCTTCATGGCCTTGACCTGGTCTTCGTTGCGCAGGCTGCCCACCGTCATGCCCAGGCGCGGTGCATGTTGCACGGCGGCGTGGAGCATGCCGTCGAGCTTGACGTCGATGCTGTAGACGGCCTTGCCGGTGGACTTGTCGTAGGCATCCAGGCGCCGCACCGGCTTGCCGATCCAGCGGAATTGGCTGGGGTCGCGCAGGGTGATGCCGGCCGGGTCCGGCACCGGCAGGTCCATGGCGCGGCTGGCCAGTTCGCCGTAGCCCAGCGAGCGGCCCGAGGCGGCATGGATCACCTTGCCCGGTTCGGTGCCGAGTTCGCTCACCGGCACCCCCCACTGCTCGGCGGCGGCTTGCAGCAGCATGGCCCGGGCCAGCGCCCCGAGGCGGCGCATGGTCGGGTAGCTCATGCGCACCGACATGCTGCCACCGGTAATGCGCATGCCGTTTTCCATCACCACGTAGGCCTCGCCGGGCGGGGCGCTGTCGACCACGAAGCTGGCGGGGTCGGCGTCCAGCTCTTCGCCGACGATCTGCGCCATGGCCGTGAAGGTGCCCTGGCCGCCTTCCATGAACGGGCTGAGCAGGCGGATGCTGCCGTCCGGGCGAATTTCCAGGAACGCCGGCACCTGGGTGCCGCGCTCGGCAGTTGCCGCCGCAGCCTGTACTCGTGGCGCGCCCAGTGGCAGGCCAAAGCCGAGCACCAGGGCGCCCACGGCGGTGCCGGCGAGGAAGCGGCGGCGCGACAGGTTGACGGTTTCGCCCACGGGCAGCTTGAGCAGGTCTTCAGGGGTGTCGATGCGCGTGCTCATCAGGCGTTCTCCCCTTGGGCCAGCGCATGCACGGCAGCATGGATGGCGTTGTAGGTGCCGCAGCGGCACAGGTTGACCATCGCCGCGTCGATCTGCGCATCGCTGGGTTTGGCGGTGTGCTTGAGCAGCGCGGTGGCTGCCATCACCTGGCCGGACTGGCAATAGCCGCACTGCGCCACCTGGTGCTCGACCCAGGCCGCGACCACCCGCTTGCCGATGGCGTCGGCCTCGATCGCCTCGATGGTGGTCACCTCGCGGCCCACCACCCCGGCCACCGGCGTCACGCAGGCGCGCACCACGTTGCCGTCCACCAGCACCGAACAGGCGCCGCACTGGGCCAGGCCGCAGCCGTACTTGGTGCCGGTCAGGCCGAGATCGTCACGGATCACCCACAGCAAGGGGGTGTCGGCTTCGGCGTCAACCTGGTAGGTCTTCTGGTTGATTCGTAGTTCCATGATGGTGGGCTCCATGGCTCATCGTGCTGATCATCGGTTGATGTCGGATCGTTATGGGCAGGGTGGCGCAGCGAGGCGCCGCCTCTGTTGGCAACAGTTGTCGAACCTGAGCGAACTTTAGTCCTGGGGCGCCGGGTTTCCCATCCATGGGCCCGCAGGTTCAGAGGATCAGGCAAGCATTCCAGCGGATTGCGCTAGTGCGCCCACTAAACGGGCTTGCACGTCCACTGGAGGAGCGGCCTTGCGCCGCGAAAGGGTCGCGAAGCGGCCCCAGTTTTAGCTACGCAACAAGAATCGCCGGGGCTGCTGCGCAGCCCTTTCGCGGCACAAGGCCGCTCCTACAGGGGATGTGTGAGCCCGGCCACCCGGTCAGGACGGCTTGATTGCAGCCTCGAACGCACGCAACAACTGCTCGGCCGAGTACGGCTTGTTCAACAGCTCTACGCCTGGCTGCGCATCGTCGGCCAGCACCTGGCTGTAGCCGCTGGTCAGCACCAGCGCGATGTCGGGCCAGCGGCGCTTGATGGTGCGGGCCAGTTCCATGCCGCTGACCCCGGGCATGACCACATCCGACAGCACCAGGTCGATGCGCGGCTGGCCGGCTTCCAACAACGCCAGGGCGCTGATGCTGTCGTGGGCCAGGCAGGTGGCGTAACCCATGTCGGCCAGCAGGTTGGCGGTGAATTCACGCACCTGCAGGTTGTCCTCGACCACCAGGATGCGGCCCTTGGGCTTAACCAGAGGGGCCTCGGGCGCCGCTGCCCGGTCGGGGGCGGGGGCGGCCACCGCCGGCAACGACACGGTGAAGGTGGTGCCCTGGCCGGGGCTGCTCTGCACGCTGATCGCGCCACCGGACTGATGGACGAAACCGTACACCTGGGACAGCCCCAGCCCGGTGCCCTTGCCGACTTCCTTGGTGGTGTAGAACGGGTCGAAGATCCGCTCCAGGTCGGCGGCGGCGATGCCATGGCCGTCGTCGGTCACGGCGATGGTGACTTGGCCATCGGTGGTTTCGAGGGTGAGGGTGATGGTGCCTTGCCCCTGCATGGCATCGCGGGCATTGACCACCAGGTTGACCAGGGCGGTTTCGAACTGGTTCAGGTCCGCCTCGATGTAACAGGGCTGCGCGGGGCCCTGCACCAGGACCTGCATGTGCGCGCCGACGATGCTGCGCAGCATTTCGGCGATCTGTTCGACCTGATGCAGCACCGCGAACACCTCCGGGCGCAGTGCCTGGCGGCGGGCGAAGGCCAGCAGTTGGCTGGTGAGCTTGGCGGCGCGGTCGGTGGTGTCGAGGATGGCGTCCAGGTAACGCTGCTGGCGCTCTGCGGGCAGCGGCTTGCGACGCATCAGCTCAGCGGCGTTGCGGATCACCGTCAGCAGGTTGTTGAAGTCGTGGGCCACCCCGCCGGTGAGCAGGCCGATGGCTTCGAGCTTCTGCATCTGGCGCATCTGCGCTTCGGCCGCCTGCAGGTCGCGAGAGCCGGTTTGCACCTGGACTTCCAGTGCTTGGTTGAAGGTGCGCAGTTGCTGCTCGGCGCCATGGCGGTCGTGCACGTCCACCGCGGTGCCGTACCAGCGCAGCAGGGCGCCGCTCTCCGGGTCGCGGTAGGGCTGGGCGCGCACCATGAACCAGCGGTAGCTGCCATCGTGGTGGCGCAGGCGGTGCTCGCTCTCGAACACCTGGCCGCTGGCGCGGGCCTGGGCAAAACCTTGCTCGGCGGCGGCGATGTCGTCGGGGTGCACGCAGGTTTCGGCATACCAGTGGAAAGCCTCTTGCTGGCCGGTTTCGCCGAAATAGTCGTGCCAGCGCTGGTTGAAGAATTCGAAGCGCCCGTTCTGGTCGGCCACCCAGACCAACTGCGGCACGGTGTCGGCGATGGTCTTGAACGCCGCTTCGCTCTCGCGCAGGCGGGCCATCATTTCGTGCTGCTGGGTCACGTCCACCGCAGCGCCGAACCATTCGCTGATCTCGCCGTGGTCGTCGAAGATCGGCACGGCCCGCGACAGGGTCCAGCCGAAGCGACCGTTTGGCAACCATACGCGGTGTTCCAGTTCGAAGATGGCCCGCTCGGCTATCGCCTTGGCGATGGCTGCGAGTACTTTGGGCCGGTCTTGCGGGGGTATGTAGGTTTCGATCCACTGCGGGTCGGGTTGTGTGGCGTCTTGCAGAAACCCCTCGCCGCTGAGTTGATGCATGGCCTGCCAGTCAGGGCTCATGCGATAGATCGCGGTGCTGCTCGCGGTCGCCAGCAAGCGCAAGCGCAGCTCGCTGTCCAGCAGCGCGCTGCCCAATGTGGGGACTGCCGGGGGTTCTGGTCGGCTGTTGGGCATCTGTAGTGGTCCTGAAGTCGAGTGCGTCTGGCGGGTTCCTCAGGTGCGCGCGCCCGGTGATCGAATGTTCAGATTAGCTGCTGCGCCCCGGCCTTGCCGCGATCAGCGCAACACCTGCATCTGCAAAAAAGGTGTCTGCGACATCCGATATCCTGATGTGGCAAAAAATTCCCTGTGGAATCAGGCGGGCCGGCGCCTTTTGCGTTTCAACCCAGCTCGCGTGACATCAACCAGTGTTCCTCGCCCCAGGCCTCGAAGCGTTCCAGCAGGCGCCAACCGCGCTTTTGGTAATACGCCTGCTGATCGTGGGTATGCAGGTAAAGGGTCGAGATGCCGGTTTTGCGTGCCTGTTCGCAGATGCCGTCGATCAGCCGCTCGGCCAGGCCCTGGCCACGCGCCTGCGGGGTGACGAACACGCAGGCCAGCCAAGGGCCGAGGTCGGGGCGCT
This sequence comes from Pseudomonas sp. GZD-209, assembly GCF_049310485.1. Lineage (NCBI taxonomy): Bacteria > Pseudomonadati > Pseudomonadota > Gammaproteobacteria > Pseudomonadales > Pseudomonadaceae > Pseudomonas > Pseudomonas sp. GZD-209. Next base: position 142,440 of record NZ_JBMOWQ010000011.1, on the reverse strand, counting down.
CGGGCAGGTCGTCAGTGGCCAGCGCGGCGCTGCCCAGCAGCTGGTCGCCGTCGAGGGCGATCAGGCAGCGCCATTGGTCATTGTACTGGCCTTCGGAGAATGCCTTTTGCCAGTCAGGCAGGGGCAGGTCGGCGAATTCGTAGTGGAACTGCTGGTGCAGCCATAGCGCCAGGGTGTCACTGTGCTGCATGTGGTTTTCGAGCCAATCCAGGCGGAGCATGGGCATTCCTTTCAAGTGAGGCCTTGTTGCAGGCCAGGGGTACCGGCGCTGGGGCGCTCGCGTATGATGGCGCACTTTTTGGCCCGGGCGCCAATGCCAGGCCTGTTAATCCACGCGAGTAAGGACACCTATATGCGCGAGCGCAAATCGGCACGGCTGCTGGTCATCAACCCGCAGCGACGGGTGTTGTTGTTCCGGTTCGTGCACACGCAAGGCGCGTTGGCCGGTGATGATTACTGGGCTACGCCGGGCGGCGGGCTGGAGGCTGGCGAGAGCTTCGAGGCAGCGGCCATTCGCGAGTTGCGTGAAGAGACCGGCATCGTCATCGATGCGGTGGCTGAGTCCATCGCCGAACGCCGCTTCCCGCTGGTGCTGCCCAGCGGCGAAGAGGTGCTGTCGGTGGAGCGCTATTTCATCGTGCAGGTTGTGCAACGCGCGCTGTCCAACGCCGAGTGGACTGCAAACGAATGCGCGGTGATCGCTGACCATCGCTGGTGGTCGGCCGAGGAGCTGCGGGCGACCACCGATACCGTATGGCCGCAATGGTTGGTTGGCAAACTGGAGGAAGAGGGCGTGTTTGCTTCGGCGCCGGAACTTATGACAACGCCGCAAACACCGACCCGGTAATCCGCTCGCTCAATAGCTCCAGTGCCCGTAGCCCCGCCAGCGAATTGCCCGCTGCATTGAGCGCCGGTGACCACACGCAGATGCTGTAGCGCCCCGGCACCACCGCGACGATGCCGCCGCCCACGCCGCTCTTGCCGGGCAAGCCCACCCGGTAGGCAAAGTTGCCGGCCTCGTCATACAGCCCGCTGGTGGCCATGATCGCGTTCACCTGCTGCGCCTGGCGCGCGCTCAGCACCTGCTCGCCGCTGTTGGGGCACAAGCCGTTGTTGGCCAGGAAGGCGAAACCACGCGCCACGTCGACGCAGCTCATCGACAGCGCACAGTGGTGGAAGTAACTGCGCAGCACCGCGTCGACATCGTTGTGGAAGTTGCCGAAGGCCTGCATCAGATAGGCCATGGCCGCGTTGCGCGCGCGGTGCTGGTATTCCGACTCGGCCACCACGCTGTCGCTGACGATCTTCGGGTTGGCGGCCAGGCGGCGGACGAAGTCGCGCATCGACAGGGTCGGGGTGGCGTAGCGTGACTGGTTGATGTCGCAGATCACCAGGGCGCCGGCGTTGATGAACGGGTTGCGCGGGCGGCCTTTTTCCACCTCCAGCTGCACCAGCGAGTTGAACGCCTGCCCCGACGGCTCGTAGCCCAGCCGCGACCAGATGCCTTCGCCGCTGTGGTTGATCGCCTGGACCAGGCTGAACACCTTGGAGATGCTCTGGATCGAGAACGGCGTTTGCGCGTCACCCGCGCAGTGCAACTGGCCGTCGAGGCCCTGCACGGCGATGCCCAGCTGGCGCGGTTCGACCTGGGCGAGGGCGGGGATGTATTGCGCCACCTGGCCTTGTTCGAGCAGGGGGCGGACGTGGTCGAGGATCTCTTGCAGAAGTGCTTGCATCGGGGGACCTGGGGCGAAAGGGCAGCGCTTGCGGGAAGTCCTGATAGACGCAGGCCAGAGGCTTCGGAGCACATCGATTGCGTCAAGCGCCGCCAGCCGCTAGAGTCTCGCCCCGGGCGTTCGCTGCGCCCGCGGTCCGCGCGAAGGGGTTGCCCAGGCACAGTACGATTTCTTTACATTCCAGCTCCCGGCTTGTCGGCGGACCGAGCCCCACAAGGAGTTGGCATGCCCGCCATTCATGCATCCCGCCATCACGGCCTGATCGACCTGCCCGCCTTGCGCAAGCGCGCCAAGCGCCTGCTGAAAACCCTGGACGACGAAACCCGCGCCCAACTGCGCGCCCTTGGCTTGCTCGGGCCCGAGTACCGGCTGGCCGACACCCAGTGGCTGGTCGCCCGCGAAGCCGGTTTCCCCAGTTGGCCAAAGCTCAAGGCCCATGCCGATGCCGTCGATTTCGCCGCCCGCCACTTAGGCTTTGCCAGCGATGGCGAAGCGCAGGTGCAGCATTGGCGCTGCGGCAACGATATCGAGCACAGCCTGCGCATCGCCGGGTTTACCGGTGCCTTCCACATGTTCGACGACCCCATGGTCATGGGGCCGGTGCCGGCGTTGCCGGAGGCTGCGTACTGGCAGGTACGTACCGAGTATGTACTGCGGGCGTTCAAACTCCCGGCGCAGGATATCGAACAGCGCCAGGCCAGGCAGCGCGCAGCATTGGCGCAGTTGAACAGCGACAGCGAAATGGTCCTCTGGTGCGAGGCGGACGCCTACGACCAGTTGTTTCTGATTCGTGTACTGGCCAGCCTGCCGTGCCTGCCGCGCCGCCTGGAACTGATCGAAACCTGCCAGGTTCCCGGCGTGCAGCGCTTCATCGGGATCGGTCAACTGGCCCCTGATGTACTGGCCTGGCTGTGGCCACAACGGCGTGCCCTCGGCGAGGACGCCTTGGCCCTGGCGCGGCAGGCCTGGGCCGCCTACACCGCAGCGGACCCGCGCGCCTGGGCGCAGCTTGCCAGCCGCCCGCATACGGCCTTGCCGCTGCTGCAGGGTGCGCTGGCGCGCCAGCTGCAGGAACTGCCCGGCGCCGAGGATGGCCTGAGCCTGACCGAGCGCTTGACCCTGAGCATCCTCGCGCGCCTGGGCGAGCAGCCGGCGGCGCGGGTGTTCGCCGAACTGATGGCGCACGAGGAACCACTGCCATACCTGGGTGACATGATGTTCGGCGTGCTGCTGCGCCCGTTGATCGACAGCCCACGGCCATTGCTGCTCGAAGGCGAGGGCGACAGCTGGCAACAACGTTCGTTACGCCTTACGGCGCTGGGTGAGCAGGTGCTGGGCAGGCAGGCCAACTGGCTCGACCAACAGCCGGCCGAGCGCTGGGTGGGCGGGGTGCGGATCACTGCCGACCACGCGCCCTGGGTGGTGAGTGAGGCGGGGCAGGTGTGGCAACGTTGAGCGAAATCTGAGGCTAGGTTTTGTACCAAAAGTGTGGTCATCCAACGTTGTGGGAGCGACGGTGCGCCGATGCGACTTGCCCCGCGATCTGCCGCGACGCGGCAGCAAAGCCTGAATTCGCGGCGTCTTTGACACTATTTGATATCGGGTACAGGAGCGCTTCGCACTCCATCGCGGGGCAAGCCCGCTCCCACAAAACTTTTCGTACAGAGTCTAGACTTCAGAAGTAGCGCCCGCTGCAAGGGAAAGTTTCCGAACAGACGGGCGCTATCTCTCTTTTGGAGATACAGCCATGACTGTGAACCGCGTCATAGTTGAAACGTTCTTGCGGATTTCGATCTTTATTTGCTCAATCGCCTTGTGCTTGATGCTTGTGCTGATGCTTTTTGATGTCGGGGGGTGGATGGTCTGGACGCCCGGGCTCATTGCGTGTGTAGGCGTTATCCTTGGTTTCGGTGCTCATCTGAATACGTTGCACGGTATAAGCGATAAACCGCTAATTCCCGGTGTCGCAATAAAATCGTAGTGGTGATTCGCCTCAAGGCGCTGACAGGGCGATTCAGGAGCGAAGCGATGGGCAAGAAAAACAGAAACGATGGTAAAGAACCCAAATCCGATGTGGCGAGACTGATCGATAGCGTTGCAAGTGTGGTGTCGAAGATTGCAGCCATGCTGCCGACGGCGTCTGGCGATTTGTTGAACTTTGGCGCTGATTTTCTTGCGGTAATGCTCATTGGATATTTGTGGTGGAGCGGCAATCTTCCCAAGGAGCAAATTTTTTTGTCGCTTGTCGTGGCGCTCGCCTTCATGTTGATTTGTTTTTCGGGTGCCATGCTGATGAGGCTAAGGAGATAGGCGGCCAGACCCGGATCAAGCCGCGTAGCCATAGCGCCTACGCAACGATCTTGTTGTGTTGAAAGCAGGCCGCTGCTACGGCCCGATCAGCATGTTTAATTGCAACCGAACAATATCAAACGCGATGTCGACCGTTTCTTACATGAGCTCACCGTGTCTGATCGCAGTCGGCGACTTTTCATGCCAGCCATGGGGCGCACAGCACCTGGTAAATCGTTGCGGGCGCGGCAAAATGCGTCGCGAGCAGCAAACGTTTTCCCCTTGCATCGCTTGTGGTTACTGCGCCGCTACGCGACTCCTAGTATCCTTGCCCGCGGCCAGGAATGCGCCTTATGCCGTTACCTGCAGGTAATGGCAGCCAGCTTGAGAATCCGGAATCTCCATCAGGTACTGACGTGAAGCGTGACATCCACCTCGTTGTGCTCTTGCTACTGGTTATTGGTTGTTCGCTGGCATCGTTGACCCTGTGGAAAGTCATGGCTTCCCGGGAGCGTGCGCTGGAGGAAGTGAACGTCCACGGGCTGAACCTGACCCAGGCCCTGTCGACCTATTCCGAAGGCATCGTGCGCCAGAGCTCGTTGCTGCTGCTCGGGCTGGTCGAGCGCCTGGAGACCGAAGGCAGCGGCCCGGCGCAGGTCGAGCGACTGAGAACCCTGGTGAGCCGTCAGCAGCCGCTGATGCCGCAGCTCAGCGGTGTCACCATCTACGACAACCAAGGCCGTTGGCTGATGTCGTCCAACCGACCGATCCCGTCGGGTGCCAACAGCAGTGACCGGGCCTATTTCATCCATCACCGCGACGATCCTTCGCGCGAGCCCTTCATCGGCCTGCCGATCCGCAGCCGCTCCAACCAGGAGTGGGTGATCACCATCAGCCGCCGTTTCAATGACGCCGATGGCGCGTTTGCCGGGGTGGTGGCCGTGACGCTGGGGGTGCAGAACTTCCTGCGCCTGTTCGGCCAGATCGATGTCGGACAGGAGGGCGCGATCGGCCTGTCCTATACCGACGGCTCGATGCTGGTGCGCTATCCCTTCCGTGAACAGGACATGGGGCGCAACTTCTCCAAGTCGCCGATCTATGCCAAGTACCTGGTGGAGCAATCCGTGGGGACTGCATCGTTCACCTCAAGCCTCGATGGCGTCGAGCGGTTGTATGCCTTCCGCAAGAATGACCGGTTGGGGCTGGTGACCACGGTCGCGGTGGGCAAGCACGAAGTGCTGGCGGCATGGAAGCTCGAGGCGCTGGTGTCAATGCTGGTGGTGGCCGGCCTGCTGGGCCTGACGGGCGCTATCGGCTGGATGCTGATCCGCGATATCCGCCGCAGGACCGCCGTGGAGGGTGAGCTGCGGGTCACCCAGCAACAGTTGCTGGACTCCAACCAGCAGCTCGAACGCCTGGCGATGAACGATGCCCTGACGGGCCTTGCCAACCGCCGCTGTTTCGATGAAACCCTGGCACTGGAAGTGCAGCGCGCCCAGCGCCAGGGCACGAGCCTGGCGTTGCTGATGATCGATATCGATTACTTCAAGTTGTACAACGACACCTACGGGCATGTTGCTGGCGACGCCTGCCTGCGCGAAGTCAGCCACGTGCTGCAGGCTTGTGTCCGGCGCGCCGGTGACCTGGTGGCGCGCTATGGCGGTGAGGAAATCGGCGTCATCCTGCCCAACACCGAGCGCGAGGGGGCAGAGGCGGTGGCGCGGCATGTGCTCGAGCGGCTGAGCCAGCGCAACATCGAGCATCGCACCAGCCCCTTTGGGCAGGTTACCGTGAGCGTCGGCATTGCCTCGGTGCCGGGAGCGCAGCTGCAAAGCGGCCAGGCCTTGATCGACGGGGCTGACCAGGCGCTGTACGGCGCCAAGGGCACGGGCCGCAATCGCGCGGCCTGTGCCTGAGTCGCCGACCTTGGCAGGCAACCCTCACTTGCCGCTGACCATCCGCGTCCACAGCCGTGTGCTCAAGCGCATGCCCGCCGGTGACAGGGTCTGGATCGGGAACAGCGTATCGAGCACTGCCTGCGGTGGGTACACCGCCGGGTTGTCGCGCAGCGCCGGGTCGACGTAGGGCAGCGAGGCCGCGTTGCCGTTGGGGTACTTCACCGCGTTGCTGATATGCGCCATCACCTGCGGGTCGAGCAGGTAGTTCAAGTAGGCGTATGCGGCATCCAGGTGCGGCGCCGCCTTGGGGATCACCACCATGTCGACGGCGACCGTCGAGCCTTCGCGCGGGATGCTGTAGCCCAGGTGCACGCCATTGTTGGCCTGCTGGGCGCTGCTCATGGCCTGCAGCACATCGCCGCTGAAGCCGATGGCCACGCAGATATTGCCGTTGGCCAGGTCGCTGACGTACTTGGACTGGTGGAAATAGCTGATCGACGGGCGGATCGCCAGCAGCGCCGCCTCGGCCTTCTTGAAGTCCTCAGGGCTTTGGCTGTGCGGGTCCAGGCCCAGCACCTTGAGGGTGATCGGCAGGATCTGCGTGGGGTTGTCGAGGAAGGCCACGCCGCAGGCGCTGAGCTTCTTGATGTTCTCTGGGTTGAACAGCAGTTGCCAGGAGTCGGTGACGTCGGTGCTGCCGAAGATCGCCTTGATCTTGTCCACGTTGTAGCCGATGCCGGTGGTCACCCACATGTACGGGATCGCGTGGCGATTGCCGGGGTCGCTGGCCTCGAGCAGCTTCATCAGCTTGGGGTCGAGGTTGTTCCAGTTGGGCAGCTTGCTGCGGTCCAGCTCCTGAATGGCGCCGGCCTTGATCAGCCGTGGCAGGAAATGGTTGGACGGGCTGACCAGGTCGTAGCCACTGCCGCCGGTCATCAGCTTGGCTTCGGTGGTTTCGTTGCTGTCGATCAGGTCGTAGGTGGTCTGGATGCCGGTGCGTTGGGTGAACACCGCCAGGGTGTCGTCGGCGATGTAGCTGCTCCAGTTGGCGATATTGACCGACTCGGCTGCCTGGGCGGCGAGGCTCAGCAGCGCGGTGGAAGCAATGGCCATGCAGGTGGGTCTGATCATCTTGCCCTCTCTTGTTGTGATTGTGCGCAAGCGCTTGGGTTTATCAACGTTCCAGGCGAGCCCGACGCACTTCCCAGGCCATGCGCAGGGAAGCACCGATGTCGAACAGTGGCCGTGGCGGCAGGTAGCCGGGGCGGGCCTGGGCCAGTACATCGGTCAGCAGCGGCGAGGTTTCGCCCGTGGCCATCTCCACCAGCAGCCGGCCCCACAGGGTGCCGCGGGCGACCCCCGAGCCATTGCAGCCGGCGACCGCGTACAGGCCTTCATCGACCCTGGCGAAGCACGGCTCGCCGGAGCGGGTGCCGCTCAGATGGCCGGTCCAGGTGTATTCGAGGTCTTGGGCGTTTAGCCCTGGGAAGCGCTTTTGCAGCCCGTTCAGGTGTTCGTGCCGGCGGGCCTGCAGCTGTGCCGGGCTGAGGTCGCGGCAGCGGTATTCGACGGTGTTGCGGATCAGCAGGCGCCGGCCCGGCAACAGGCGCAGGGTGGCGCCGCCCGGCAGGCTCGACAGCACGCCCCAGGTACGTTCACCGAACTGCTGTTGCCAGTGTTCCTCGGTCAGGGGCCGGGTGATGCTGGCGCTCAGTTCCAGGGGGAAGGTGCCGCTGTGGTGCACCCCCACGCGGGGCAGGAAGGCGCCGACACAAGCCAGTACGCGGGTGGCGCTGACCTGGCCGGCCTCGGTGCGGGCCTGCCAGCCGTGGTCGCCCCGGCGCAGGCTGAGCACCGCGCTGTTTTCGTATACCTGCACGGCCTCGGGCAGCTGGTCTGCCAGCCCCCGCACATACTTGGCCGGTTGCAGCAGGGCGTTGCCGCCGGCGCAGTGGATGGCGCGGGTGTAGAAGCTGCTGCCCAGGCGCTGGCGCAGGGCGTCACCTTCCAGGTAGTGGGCGCTGGCACCGACCGCTTCGAGGGTCTTGAGCATGGCGTCGACCTGTTGCAGGTGCGCCGGTTGGCTTACCGCGAAGTGGTAGCCGGCGTCATCGTATTCGCAGGCAATGCCCAGTTCACTGATGCGCTGGCGCACTTCCTGGCCTGCCGCCACACCGATGCGCGAGGCCACGGCGAAATCGGCGAAGCCGGGCTTGCCCAGCAGCTCGCTGGATGCAGGCTTTTCATGGCTGACGGCGAACCCCGAGTTGCGCGCTGAAGCGCCTTGGGCAACCCGCTGCCGGTCGAGCAGCACGATGCGCTGCCCGGGGAAGCGGGCGGCCAGGGTGTGTGCCGCCGCAAGGCCGGTGATGCCGCCACCGATGATCAGCCAGTCGGCGGTGCGGTTGCCGTTCAGGCGGGGATGCGCGGCGGATTCGCCGGCCAGCGCGATCCATCCACAGCGGTTGTCGATTGCCATCAGCTCCTCCACAATCAATGCGCACGGTTTATCGGTGTTGTGCCTGGGTGCGCCTGTTGGGCCTAATCTACGAGGGCTGTGGGTATGTTTCTAACGCTAATAATTCATTCAGCCATTCTCAAAACGCATGGATAAAATTTTTCGAGTGCCCTCGCTGCAAGCGCTGCAGGCGCTGATCCAGGTGGCGGATTGCAGCAGTTTTACCGAGGCCGCTCGGCAGCTGCACCTGACCCAGAGCGCGATCAGCCGGCAGATCCAGCAACTGGAGGAGCACTACGGCGTGGCGCTGTTCGACCGTACCAGCCGCAAGGTGGCGCTCACCGACCAGGGGCGCGATGTGTATGCGGTGGCGAGCGAGTCGATGGCCGCGCTGCGCGCCCTGGCGCAACGCCTGTCGCCACCGCCGATGGACCGGCCGTTTCGCATTCGCATCTTCGTCTCGCTGGCTGTGCGCTGGCTGCTGCCGCGGCTGAGCAGTTTCTATGCGCTCAATCCGGCGCTGAGCTTGTCCATCGAGACCGTCAGCGGCGAGGTGGTGGACACCAGCGGCGACTGCGATGCCTATGTGCTGTACCTGCGCGAGGGGCTGGACGAGCGTCCGTTGACGCTGTTGTTCGACGAGTACCTGCTGCCGGTCTGCGCGCCTGTGCTCGGTGACGGTCAGCCAGCGCCGGATTCACTGGCAGCGCTGGAAGGCCATGCACTGATCCACGGCTCGACCGCGCGTCACGAATGGAACCTCTGGTTGCAGGCGCGCCAGGGCCAGCCCGAGCGGGCCTATCAGCACCTGATGTTCAACCTCGATGACCTGGCGTTGGATGCAGCAGCCCGTGGCCTTGGCGTGGCCATGAGTGACCGGATGCTGGCGCACGATGCCCTGGCCCGGGGCGACTTGATCGTGCCGTTTGGCGAGCCGCTACGCACTGGCGGTGTGTATGCCCTGTGGTTGCGCGACAGCGGGGTGGCGCACCCGGCTTGCAAGGCGGTGCTGCAGTGGTTCGAGACGCAACTCGAGCAAACCCGGCCTGGTCCGCTCTAGCACGCGGGCCGAGCCTTTACTCGAAAGCTTCTGTAAGCTGCTGGCTCCAGCCCCGCAGAGTCCTTGAAAATGGATGCCCACTCGATTCTTGCCTTCACCCTGGTTGCCGCAATCGCCATTGCCAGCCCTGGCCCCGCAACGCTGATGGCGATCAATAACAGCCTGGCCCACGGGCAACGCAGCGCGGTGTGGTCGTCGCTGGGCAACGCCAGCGGGCTGTTCTGCCTGTCGGCGGCGGCGATGCTGGGCCTGGGCGCCTTGCTGGCCAGCTCCGAATGGCTGTTCAACGCGGTGAAGATCCTCGGTGCCGGCTACCTGTTCTACCTGGGCGCCAAGCAGTTGCTGAAGAAAAGCCCGATGCTGGTGGACGGCCTCGAGGAGGGCGCCAAAAAGCCCAGCCCCACGCCTGGCAAACTGTTCAAGTCGGCGTTCCTCACGGCGGTGACCAACCCCAAGGCGACCATGTTCTTCACTGCGCTGTTCCCGCAGTTCATTGACCAGGGCGCCGCGTTGCTGCCGCAGTTCCTGATCCTCACCAGCATCTTCATGGCGTTGTCGCTGGCGTCGCTGAGCCTGTATGCAGCGCTCGCCACCCGGGCCAAGGGCGTGCTGACCCGGCCATCGCTGTCGCGCTGGGTGAGCCGGGTGGTGGGGACCACCTTCATTGGTTTTGGTGCGGCGATTTTGACCATGCGCCGGCAAGGGGTGTAACGCTCAGGCCACGGGCGTCGACACCGTATTGACGCCCTCCAGCGTGGCGAAGGAAATGTCCTTTGCCGTGAGCAGGAAATCACTCATGTAGGGTACTTCGAGCATGTCGCTGCGAACCGCTGCGTACAGCGTGGCGTGCAGGCCTTGCTGGCCCAGGCGCTTGGCAATCACATAACCGCGCAAGCTGTACTCATGCACCGCCCAGTTCGGCAGGCAGCAAACCCCACGGCCGCTGGCCACCAACTGCATCATCATGATCGTCATTTCTGCGGTGCGCACCTGGGCCGGCTCGATCTCGGCCGGTTCGATGAAGCGGGTGAAGATGTCCAGGCGGTTGCGCTCGATCGGGTAGGTGATCAGGGTCTGGCTGGCGATGTCGGCAGGTTCCACATAGGGCTTTTCACGCAGGGCATGATGCTTGTCGATGGCCAGCATGGCCTCGTAGCCGAACAGCGGCACGTAGGTGATGCCTGGCAGGGGGATGGGGTCGGAGGTCACCACGAGGTCGAGGTCCCCCCGTTCCAGGGCCGGCAGCGGCGCGAACGACAACCCCGATGCCAGGTCCAGTTCGACGTCTGGCCAGGCGCTGCGGAATTCGTCCAGCGACGGCATCAGCCATTGGTAGCAGCTGTGGCACTCGATCGCGATGTGCAGGCGGTCGGCCGTGCCGCCAGCCAGTTTGCTCAGGTTGCGTTCCGTCGTGCGGATCAGGGGCAGTACCTGGTCGGCCAGTTGCAGCAGCTTGAGGCCGGCGGTGGTAAAGCGCACCGGCTTGGACTTGCGCACGAACACGGGCATGCCGAGGCGGTTTTCCAGCTCGCGGAACTGGTGCGACAGCGCCGACTGCGTGAGGTGCAGGCGCTCGGCGGCGTCGGGCAGGCTGTCCGTTTCGCGCAAGGCGTGGAGTGTACGAAGGTGTCTCAAATCGATCATGAGCAGAAGGCAAAGCCTCAAGCCGCGCCAGGCGCGGCGAGGTTGCAATAGTTTCCTTTGAAATACAGCAGGGGTTGCGCCGCCGAGGCTTCATGCAGCTTCAACGCTTTCACTTCGCCGATGACGATCAGGTGATCGCCGGCCGCGTGTTCGGCGTGAATCTGGCAATCGAGCCAGTGCAGGCTGCCGGCGATGACCGGGTTGCCCAAAGGCGAGGCCTGCCATTGGACGCCATGCCACTTGTTTGTGCCTTTGCGGGCGAACTGGTTGGAAATCCCGACCTGCTCACCCGACAGGATATTCACCGCGAAGCGACCCGCCTGGCGCATGCCGGGATAGCTGGCCGAGCTGGCCATCACGCTGAATGACACCAGCGGCGGGCTCATCGACACGCTATAGAACGACTGGCAGGTGAAGCCGATCGGCTCGCCATCGATGAGTGAGGTGATGACCGTGATACCGGAGGCGTAATGCCCGAGCGCTTCGCGAAAGCGCGAAGGCTCGATGGCAGTGGTGGAAAGTGACATGGTGGGACCTGACGTTTACCTGCCCTTAATTGGCCAGGAGTTCTCTGCGGACGATTTCTGCGCCTGCGCTCAAGGCACTCAGCTTGCCGCGGGCGACCTGACGAGGCAGGGGGGCCATGCCGCAGTTGGTGCAAGGATAGAGCTTGTCGGCATCGACAAACTGCAGTGCCTTGCGCAGGGTATTGGCCACTTCCTCGGGTGTTTCAATGGCGTGGTTCGCCACGTCAATGGCGCCGACCATCACTTTCTTGCCGCGGATGAGCTCGATCAGGTCCATGGGGACATGGGAGTTGTGGCATTCCAGCGAGATGATATCGATGCTGGATTTTTGCAGCTTGGGGAAGGCCTCTTCATATTGCCGCCACTCTGATCCCAAGGTCTTTTTCCAGTCGGTGTTGGCTTTGATGCCATAGCCGTAGCAAATATGGACGGCGGTTTCGCACTTGAGGCCTTCAATGGCCCGTTCCAGAGTGGCAACCCCCCAGTCATTTACCTCGTCGAAGAACACATTGAATGCCGGTTCATCGAACTGGATGATGTCAACACCGGCCGCTTCCAGCTCCCTGGCTTCCTGGTTGAGAATCTTGGCGAATTCCCAGGCCAGTTTTTCGCGGCTCTTATAGTGGTTGTCATACAGCGTGTCGATCATGGTCATCGGGCCTGGCAGCGCCCATTTGATCGGCTGCCCGGTTTGCTGACGCAGGAACTTGGCATCTTCGACAAACACCGGCTTTTGCCGAGCAACAGCACCTACCACTGTCGGTACGCTGGCGTCATATCGATCACGGATGCGCACGGTTTCACGCTTCTCGAAATCAACGCCGCTCAGGTGCTCGATGAAGGTAGTTACAAAGTGCTGGCGGGTTTGCTCGCCGTCACTGACGATATCGATGCCGGCGTGTTGCTGCTCCTGCAATGACAAGCGCAAGGCATCCTGTTTGCCTTCGATCAATGCCTGATCTTGCAGTTTCCAGGGTGACCAGAGTGTCTCGGGTTGTGCCAGCCAGGAGGGCTTGGGCAAACTACCTGCCGTCGAGGTGGGTAACAGCTTTTTCATGAAGGGTGACCTTGTATTTCCAATGAGTCAGGCAGCGTAGTTGGCGGACCACTGCTCAAGTATCGAGTGATAAGGTTTGATGAAGTGTTCCTCGACAAAGCGCCCCTGCTCGATAGCCAGCCGGCTACGTTCCTCTCGGTCGTAGACAATGCGCGTCAGCGAGTAATCTTCATGCTTCAGGCTGGGCTGGTAGGATTTCCCTGCCGCAGAATTGGCATTGTAGATTTCGGGGCGGTAGATCTTCTGGAAGGTATCCATGGTGCTGATGGTGCTGATCAGCTCAAGGTTGCTGTAGTCACCGAGCAAGTCGCCGGAAAAATAGAAGGCCAATGGCGCCACACTGTTTGGCGGCATGAAGTAACGCACCTTCATGCCCATTTTGGCGAAGTAGTCGTCGGTCAAGGAGTGTTCATCTTGCTGATATTCATAACCCAGTACCGGGTGCTGGTTTTCAGTGCGATGGTAGGTCTTGCTGCTGGAAACGCTCAGGCAGATGACCGGCTGCTTGGCAAAGTGTTCTTTATAGGTTGTTGAACTGACGAAGTGCTTGAATAACTTTCCGTGCAGTTCTCCAAAATGCTCTGGCGTGCTGAACGCTGGCTGATTTTTATTGTGCCCCAGGAGCAGCACGCTGAAATCGTAGTCGCGCACGTAAGACGAAAAGTTGTTCCCCACCATGCCGGCCGTGCGTTCGCCGGTTTTTCGATCGACTATTTGTGTTTTCAATAGTTCGATCAGCGGCAGGCCGTTTTCGGCGTTTTCGGCGCTTTCGGCATCAATAATCATCTCGACGGAAATGATTTCAAGCTCGACGCTGTAACGATCCCCATTTGGATTGTCCCAGTGCGCCAAGGCATTGAAGCGGTTGTCAATCATCCGCAGGGTGTTGCGCAAGTTTTGCCGGCGACTCGCACCCCTCGCCAAGTTGGCGAAATTGGTCGTGAGGCGGGTATTTTCGGAGGGCTGATAATTTTCGTCGAAGCGAATGCGCTTGATGGAAAATTCAAAATCCGTTTTCACCATGATCGGGGTCCCACTCAAATATTCATAAATACTGCAATTGGTATGTATTTTATGTGGCGGTACTGAGCGAGTGGAACTGAATTGATTTCACAAGCCCTTTAGTCGCGCTCATGACCGCTGCGCTGCTCAATGCGACCAGCAAGGTGGAGCAGCATGGGGCGATGGAATGAAAGGCGGCTTTGGGTCGATCACGCAGCTTCGAGTGGCCTTCTGGCGCCAGGGGTCGATACTTCTCTGTACAGGCGTGCGCGCTGCGGGTTTCGCGCACTGCGGGAGGTGCTAGATGAACAAGTTATCGATTGTAGGTGCCGGCATGGTGGGCGAGGCGGCGGCCCAGGTCATCGCCCGGGAAGAGTTGTGCCGCGAGTTGATGTTGATCGATGTGCAGGGCGAGTTGGCGCAGGGCAAGGCGCTGGATGTGTGGCAGGCGGCCATCGAGTCGGGGTCCGATACCCGGGTGCTTGGCGGGCCCGATGCCAAGATGCTGGAAGGTTCCGACCTGGTGGTGATTACTGCGGGTGTGCCGCGCAAGCCAGGGCAATCGCGTCAGGATGTGCTGAGCATCAACCTGCCCATTCTCGACAGCATCCTGCTGGATATCATGCGCCATGCACCGGCGGCGACGCTGCTGGTGGTGTCGAACCCGGTCGACGTGCTGACCTATCGGGCCTGGTCCCGCAGTGGGCTGGGGCGCAACAAGGTGTTCGGCCAGGCGGGGGTGCTGGATACCGCGCGCATGAAGTGTTTCATCGCCGAGGAAACCGGGTTTTGTGCACGCGACATCACGGCGCTGGTACTCGGCGGCCATGGCGATAGCATGGTGCCGCTGATGCGCTACTGCGCGGTCGGTTCGGTGCCTTTGTCCCAGTTCCTGTCAACCGAGCAGATCGAGCGGATCGTGCAGCGCACCCGCCAGGGTGGCGGCGAGATTCTGGGCTTGAAGAAGCTGGGAAGCGCCTGCGATGCACCCGGTGTGGCCATCGCACAGATGGTCGATGCCATCGCCAATGGGCGCAACCGCATTTTGCCGACGGTGGCGATCCTCGAAGGCGAGTACGGGCGAAAGGATATCGCGATGGGTGTGCCCTGTGTGCTGGCAGAGTCAGGGATCAAGCGCGTGATCGAGCTGCCCCTGGATGCGCAGGAGCAGGCGATGTTCGATCATTCAGCCGACCAGGTGATGCGTGACATCGCAGAAATGAAAGCGATGTAAGCAGGTGAGCGCGTTGTAGCCCGCTCAGGCGCCTCCCTTGGCCTGCTGTTCCAGGTGCAACTGCAAGGTCGGATCGAGTTGCAGTGCGCTGGCCAGTTCGTCGAGGTAGGCCCGCTCTGCGTCCTGCTGGTCATCCACCAGCATCACGCTGGCCAGGTACATCTCTGCGGCCATGGCCGGGTCCCGGGCGGACTGAGCCACCTGCACGGCATCGAGCGGCCTGCTGACTTCCTCATCCAGCCATTGCTGCAGTTGCGGGTCGCTGGTCTGACGTTTGATTTCGGCGTAGATCAACTGTTCTTCCTGTTCGTCGATGCGACCGTCAGCCTTGGCGGCCGCAATCAGCGCGCGCAGGATGGCATGGCTGTGAACCTCGGCCTCGGGGCCGGACAATTGATCGACCGTACGCAGCGCCTGTTGCGGGGCTGCCGCCTGGCTGCGCTGCCAGCTTTGATAGGCCTGGAACGCCATCATGCCCAACGACGCCAGGGCTGCGTAATTGGGGCCACCCGCGGAGCGCCCCTGGCCAGCGCTGCCGCCGCCACCCAACAGGCCGCCCAGCAAACCACCCAGGCCGCCGCCAGCCGAACTGCTGCCGCCGCCAAGCAGACCGCCAAGCAAGCCACCCAAACCGCCCAGGCTGTCTTGCGATGAAGTGCCGGCGTTCCCTTGTTGCGCTCGCGAGCTTTGCCCGGCCCGGAGTAACTGTTCGAGCAGATCACTGGTGTTCATGGCGCCGCCCTCGGTTGGTAGTGGTTGCCCAGACAGCAACGATAGCCCTCTCAAGGCGATCTGCCATGACCGCCTGACCGATGGGAAAGCCGGGGTAATGCTCAGTTGGACTTGCGCTGACGCGAACGTTGATATCGGTTAAAGCCGATCTGTATTGCTGCTGCCACCAGGCACAGCAGGCCGATTTTCAGGGTCGGGTCCATGGCGTAGTGTTCGCACACTTTGCCCACGGCAATCACGCTCACGAAAATGGCGATCGGTAACAACAGCTTTTGCATCCCATACTCCTGGCATCGAGTCTTCAAGACTTCTGTGTGGTGGGCGAGGGTAGCGCGTTGCCGACCAACAAGCAGCAATGCCGTGTAGCGCTTGCCGTCGCCGACGGTGCTGCTGGCCGGTATGATGGCGTCTGTGCATCAAGCCCGACCTACCCGGACAACCCAATGAACCGCCAGAAAAAGATCAAGCAGCTCCTTAAAGCCCACGCGAAAAAGGCCAGTGCCAAGTTGGCGCCGCGCAAGCCCAAATACATCTGCAAGGCCGACCGGGCGAAGCTGGCGGCTGAAGCCGGCGCCTTGGCAGATACCAGCGCCGAAAGCTGATCCTGCCCCTGCGCGCAGTCATTGCGCGGCAGGTCATCCGGCTGACGCAGGCCCGCTGATGGGCCTCAGCCCGGCAGCACCATCACCATCTCGTGCCAGGCCATGCCGCCATGGTCGGAAGCCGAAGGCTTGACGTATTGATAGCCCATGCGCGCATACAGCTCGACATGGCGCTCCTTGCACATCAGGTGAAGGGTGCGCTTGCCCATCGCCTGCATGCGCTCGACGAAGGTGCGCATCATCAGGCTGGCGTAGCCTTTGCCCTGGTGGGCCGGGTCGATCACCACCGACATGATCACGGCGTTGGGCGCCGCGCTGTCATGGCCCACCAGCTCCTTGAATGCCTCGTCGGACATCACCACCTGGTGGGCGCAGCCACAGTTGATGAAACCAATCACTTCCCCCGCCAGTTCCATGATCAGGAAGCCTTGCGGGTACTGGGCGATGCGGGTGGCGATCTTCTCGCGGGTGGCGGCTTCGTCGCCTTCATAGGCGCTGATTTCGATTTCGAAGCAACGGTCGACGTCGGCAGGGGTGGCGGTGCGGAAGACGGGGAGGGGCATGGCGGTCTCGGGTTAAAGAGTCAGAGGCCGCCATGATAGAAAATGCAGCGCAAGGGTGCTGCATTGTTTTTGGGGGGGAGGGCTACGACTATCAGCGATACCGCGTCATGCCAACAAGGCTGACAACTGTGGCCTATCACAGCCCATCGGCAATCGTCGCTCGCCGCTCATAACTTTTACCAAGTTTGCAAATACGCCTGCGGCCCCGCCAACGCCGGAAATAGCGGCAGCACCTCTTCAGCCAGCTCCTGAATCACCTCCTGCGCCGGGCGCCGGGCCATCTGCACGCCCAGTGCCGCGTGGTTGACCCCGGCCTCGCGCCATTCCCCCAGTAGGTCGACCAAGCCGTGGCGCCCGGTGCGTAGCACATAGCCGCCTTGCTGCGGCGTACGCGGGTAGTGCGGGTCGTCGTCCAGGTCGATCCACTCGTTGGTCATGTGCGGACGGAAGCCGCCGCCGGGGATCGCCGCGCGCCAGGCGCGGATTTTTTCGGCCAGGCGGCGTGGGCCAAGGATGTTGTGGGTGGCGTCGGGGTAGGTGAGCCAGCCGTCGGCATGCTCGCCAAGCCATTGCAGGCTCTGGCGCGACGAGCCGGTTACCACCAGTGGGATGCGCCCGCTGACGGGCCTGGGCAGCAGCCGGGCAGCGCTGAGTTGCCCCAGCGGTGAGTCGATCGGCCCGGGGTGTTCGGCCAGCAGCCGGCGGAAGTAGTCCACGCTCTGCGCGAAGCGCTCGCCACGGCTGTTGTGGTCAAGGCCGTAGGCGGGGAACTCCACCGGTCGGTCACCCGAGGCGATGCCCAGCACCAGGCGCCCGCCTGAAAGGCAGTCGAGGGTCGCGGCGGCCTTGGCCAGGTCGATGGGGTGGCGCAAGGCGAAGATCGCGCTGCCGGTCACCAGGGCGATGCGCCGGGTGTGGGCGGCCAGGTAAGCCAGGTAGGTGAAGGGGTCGAACACCTGCCCGGCGTCGCCGAAGGCCGGGTCGAACAGCGGCACGTCGCGCACCCAGGCTGCGGCGAAGCCCAGCCGGTCGATCTCGCTGACCAACTGCGCCTGCCCTTGGAGTACCGCCATGTCGCCGTCATAGAAGCGCAGCGGCAGGA
This sequence comes from Pseudomonas sp. GZD-209, assembly GCF_049310485.1. Classification (NCBI taxonomy): domain Bacteria; kingdom Pseudomonadati; phylum Pseudomonadota; class Gammaproteobacteria; order Pseudomonadales; family Pseudomonadaceae; genus Pseudomonas; species Pseudomonas sp. GZD-209. Next base: position 124,536 of record NZ_JBMOWQ010000011.1, on the reverse strand, counting down.
ATATGCCCAGGGTCAACTGGTCGGGGGCGAACATGCGCCGGTAGCCGGGGTGATGGGCGAAGGCGGCGGCATTCGCGCCGCAGGGGGTGGTGTGCATGACCGTTCCTTGGTTGATGAGGGGCTTCATGGGCCGGTGGCCGGGGCGGGCAGGCGCAGGCCGCGCTGCACGGCGGGGCGCTGGTCGACTTGCAGGTACCAGCGGTTGAGGTGCGAATGGCTGCTGAAATCGAAGCCCACCAACGCTGCGATATGCAGCCAGGCGAAGGTGGCGATGTCGGCGATCGAATAGGCTTCGCCAGCCAGCCACGCTCGGGTGGCAAGGTGCTGGTCGAGCGTGGCGAAGGTGCTCTCGGTAAGGTGGCGATAGCGCTGGATTGCCGCTGGGCAGGGCGTGGCCTCAAAGCATTCGAAGTGCACGCGCTGGCCAAGCAAAGGCCCCATGCTGGCGCTGTGGTACATCAGCCAGGTGATCGCCGCCCAGCGTGGCTGCGGCTGTGGGGCGAGCAGTTGGCCACTGAGCTGCGCCAGGTACAGCAGAATGGCGGCAGACTCGAACAGCACGATATCGGCGCTGCGGTCGACCAGTACCGGGATTCGACCTGCCGGGTTGAGCGCGAGAAAGCCCGGTTGCAGGTGCTCGCCGTGCTCGATGTTGACGTGCTCCAGACGGTAGGGCAGGCCCATTTCTTCGAGGGCGATGGTTATCTTGAAGCCGTTTGGCGAGCTGTCTGTGTAGAGGACGAGGGTGGGGTCGTGCATGCTGGATACCTCAGGGAAACTAACGTAAGTTGTTTGGCCTGAGCGCTATCCTATGCATGCTGGCGTGAATACAGAAACGATAGCTTTAGCAGCTAGCATTAGATTTTCTAAATAGAGGAATCCCATGGGGGCCGTTCTGCCACTGCTCGCTTTGCGCGCTTTCACCGAAGCCACCCGCCTGGGCAGCCTGAAAGCTGCCGCCGAGCACATGGGCGTCACCCCTGGGGCCATCAGCCAGCAAATCCGCCAGTTGGAGGACCGCCTCGGCGTCACCCTGCTGACCCGCAGCCGCCATGGCCTGCAGCTGACCGAGGCGGGGGCGAGCCTGTACCCCGGCCTTTCACGCGGTTTCGGCCAGATCGAGCGTGCGCTGCTCGATCTCGAGATCCAGACCAACGCCAACACCCTGACCATCAGTACGCAGCCCTCGTTCGCCGCCAGTTGGCTGGTGCCACGCCTGGCCAGTTTCAGCGCGCAGCACCCCGGCATCGAGGTGCGCGTGGAGGCGACGGCGCGGCTGGTCGACCTGCAGCGCGAACGCATCGACATCGCCCTGCGCCATGGCTTGGGCGATTACCCGGGGCTTGTGTCGAAAACACTGCTGTCACCCGCGTTGCTGCCAGTTGCCAGCCCCGCTCTGCTGGCCAGCGGGCCGGCATTGCTCGCCCCTGAAGATTGCCTGCAGTACCCGCTGTTGCAGGATGCCGAGCGCGCCGACTGGGCGCTGTGGTTGCAGGCCCACGGCATCGAGCCCGACCACCGCAGCCGCCGCGGGCCGAGCTTTGACGAGGACCTGCTGTTGCTGCGCGCCGCCGCCAGTGGCCAGGGCATCGCCCTGGTGCAGGCGCAGCTCGCCGAAGATGACCTGCGCAGCGGCAGGTTGGTGGTGGCCGTTGACCGGCCCTGGCCATCACGCTTCGCCTACTACCTGGTCGCGCGCAAGGAGGCCCTGAAACGCCCGCAGGTGCGGGCCTTCATAGACTGGATCGAGGGGCAGCTTGCAACCGGGCCAAGCTGAAAGTGGCGGGAACAGCCGGGAAGCCCGGCTGTCAGTTTCGCAGCACCAGCACTGGGGCGGCTTTGCAGCCCCAATGCAAGTGACTGGTCGCAGAGACCAGGCGGTCAGGTCAGGCTGGTGAAGTCCCCCTGGGTCAGGCTGTTGACGCCGGTGAGCACGATCTGGAAATCGGCATCGGCATTGTTGTCCAGCGTGCCGTACAGCACCCCGGCGACCAGCTTGACCTGGTTGGCGCCCGTGAACGCCGCGTTGCCATCGATCAGCTGGAAGTTGCCGATAGCCGTCAGGTCGATCAGGTCCACTCCCGATTTGAAGTCCTTGATGGTGTCGCGGGTAGCGGCATCGTTGCCCAGTTGGTTGGCGTTGGTGAAGGCAAACACGTCGCTGCCCAGGCCACCGGTAAACACGTTCTGCGACGTGTTGCCGATGAAGTAGTTGTCCAGCGCGTTGCCCACCAGGTTCAGCTTGACGCCGTCGTTGGTGTGGCTCACGTCCAGCCATTCCAGGTTGGCGCCCAGGGTCAGGGTCGCCGCGGCCAGGCCGGCCACCCCGTCGAACACCTGGATGCCGTCGTAACCCTGGTTGGCTTTCTCGATGACCGTGTCGGCCAGGGCGTTCTTGCTGTTCAGCTCGACGTAGTAGCTGTCGTCGCCATCCAGGCCCTCGAGGGTATCGATGCCGCCCCAGCCATCGAGGTTGTTGTTACCGTTGTTGCCGACGATGCGGTTGGCCAGCTCGTTGCCTTCGCCCTTGAGGTTGCCGTCACCCAGCAGGGTAAGGTTCTCGACGTTGGCGCCAAGCTTGAAGTCGACGTTCGAGCGCACCGTGTCGATACCGCCGTTGAGCGCTTCGATGACCGTGTCGCCGGCGCCGACGATGTAGGTGTCGTTGCCGGCCAGGCCGGTGAGGACGTTGGCGGCGCTGTTCTGCGAGCCGTCGAGAATGTTGGCGGCGCCGTTGCCGGTGCCGTTGATGGCCAGGTTGCCGGTGAGGGTGAGGTTCTCCAGGCCGTCGGCCAGGGTGTAGGTCAGCGAGGATTCGACCGTGTCCACACCCGCGCTGTCCTTGATCTGGTCGTTGATGTCGTCGACCACGTAGGTGTCGTTGCCCGCGCCACCGTCCATGATGTCGGCGCCCGCGCCGCCGTCCAGGCGGTTGGCGGCGGCATTGCCGGTCAAGGTGTTGGCCAGGGTGTTGCCGGTCAGGTTGAACGCCACGCTGTTGACCAGCTTGGCGTTCTCGACGTTGTCGCCCAGGGTGTAGCTGCCATTGGCCAGGGCAATGGCCACGTTCACCGTGTCGTTGCCTTCGTTGGCCTGTTCGACCACCTGGTCGCCAGCGTTGTCGACCACGTAGGTGTCATCACCGCCCAGGCCGTGCATCAGGTCGGCGCCCGCCATGCCGTCGATCAGGTTGGCCGTGTCGTTGCCCACCAGCAGGTTGACGGCGGCGTTGCCGCGCAGGTTCAGCTTGACCCCGGTGGCGTCCTCGGCGATCAGCCCTTCCAGGTTGGCCGCTAGGGCGATGGTCACGGCGGTGGCCATTGACGAATTGCCGCCAACCAGCACCAGGGTGTCCTGGGTGCCTTCGCCCGCGTTCTCCACCACCTTGTCGATGATGACGTTCTTGTCGCTCAGTTCGACCCAGTACTCGTCGTTGCCCGCGCCACCCTGCAAGGTATCCACGCCCAGCCCGCCCACCAGGGTGTTGTCGCCGCTGTTGCCGGTGATGACGTTGGCCAGGCTGTTGCCGACGCCTGTCAGGTCGGCACTGCCGAGCAAGGTGAGGTTCTCGACATTGGCGCCCAGCTGGAAGTCGACGTTGGAGCGCACCGTATCGGTGCCGCCGTTGAGCCCTTCGATGACCGTGTCGCCGGCGCCGACGATGTAGGTGTCGTTGCCGGCCAGGCCGGTGAGGACGTTGGCGGCGCTGTTCTGCGAGCCGTCGAGAATGTTGGCGGCGCCGTTGCCGGTGCCGTTGATGGCCAGGCTGCCGGTGAGGGTGAGGTTTTCCAGGCCGTTGGCCAGGGTGTAGTCCAGCGAGGACTCAACCGTGTCCACGCCCGCGCTGTCCTTGATCTGGTCGTCGATGTCGTCGACCACGTAGGTGTCGTTGCCCGCGCCACCGTCCATGACGTCGGCGCCCGCGCCGCCGTCCAGGCGGTTGGCGGCGGCGTTGCCGGTCAGGGTGTTGGCCTGGGAGTTGCCGGTCAGGTTGAACGCCACGCTGTTGACCAGCTTGGCGTTCTCGACGTTGTCGCCCAGGGTGTAGCTGCCATTGGCCAGGGCGATGGCCACGTTCACCGTGTCGGTGCCTTCGTTGGCCTGTTCGACCACCTGGTCGCCAGCGTTGTCGACCACGTAGGTGTCGTTGCCGTCACGGCCGACCAGGCTGTCCGCGCCGGCGCCACCGTCGAGGATGTTGTCGACGTCGTTGCCACTGAGGACGTTGGCGGCGGTATTGCCGGTGAGGTTGAGCTTGACCCCCGTCGCGGCCGCGGCATCGATCTGTTCGACGTTGGCTGCCAGGGCGATGGTGACTGCGGTGCTCAGGCCGGAGTTGCCGCCCCGCAGCAGAATGAGGTCCTGGCCTGCATTGAGGTTTTCGACGACCTTGTCGATGATCAGGTTGTTCGACCCCAGGTCGACCCGGTAGGTGTCGTTGCCGGCGCCACCCTGCAGGGTGTCGATGCCGTCCAGGCCGTCCAGTTCGTTGTCACCGCTGTTGCCGGTGATGACGTTGGCCAGGGCGTTGCCGGTGCCGTTGAGGGCGGCATTGCCGGTGAGGGTCAGGTTTTCCAGGTCGCTGCCGAGGCTGTAGCTGATCGAGGATTCGACCGTGTCGATGCCCGAGGTGTCGCTGATGGCGTCGCCGGCGTTGTCCACCACGTAGGTGTCGTTGCCGGCGCCACCCTGCATGTTGTCGGCGCCGGTCCCGCCATCGATGCGGTTGGCCGCGGCGTTGCCGAGCAGGGTGTTGTCCAGGTCGTTGCCGGTAAGGTTGAAGGCCACGCTGTTGACCAGCTTGCCGTTCTCGACATTGGCGGTGAGGGCGTAGGTGCCGCCGGCGGTGGCGATGGCGACGTTGACGGTGTCGGTGCCTTCGTTGTTGGCCTCCACGACGCTGTCGCCGGCATTGTCGACCACATAGGTATCGTCACCGGCGTAACCGGTGAGGGTGTCGGCCCCGGCCTTGCCATCGAGCACGTTGTTGCCGGCGTTGCCCTGGATGTTGTTGGCCGCGGCGTTGCCGGTGAGGTTCAACGACAGCGAACCGGTGTCGCGGGCGTCGACGTGCTCCAGGTTGGCGTCGAGGGTCAGGGTGGTGACGGTGTCGTTGACGAAGATACTGGCCAGGGTCAGGGTGTCGATGCCTTCGCCGGCCTTCTCGATGATGAGGTCTTCGAGCTGGTTGCTGGCGGTGAGGTCGACCACGTACTGGTCATTGCCCTTGCCGCCGATCAGGGTATCGACGCCATCGACGCCGTCGAGCTTGTTGTTGCCCTCGTTGCCGGTGATGACGTTGGCCAGTCCGTTGCCCTTGACCCGCAGGTCACCGGCCCCGGCGACCATGACCACGTTCTCCAGATTGTCGCCCAGCCGGTAGTCGGTGAACGTCAGCCGAACGGTATCGATCCCCTCATCCAGCTCCTCGACGATGGTGTCATCGGCATCGATCACGTAGGTATCGTTGCCTGCACCGCCAATCAGCGTGTCGGCACCGGCCTTGCCATCGAGCACGTTGGCCGCGGCGTTGCCGGTCAGTACGTTGTCCAGCGCGTTGCCGGTGAGGTTGAAGGCCACGCTGTTGAGCAGCGTGGCGTTCTCCACGTTGTCGGTGAGGGTGTAGGTGCCGCCAACGGTGGTGGTCTTGACCTGCACCGTGTCATTGCCTTCGTCGACGGCTTCGATCACCAGGTCGGCGGCGTTGTCGACGACATAGGTGTCGTCGCCGGCGTTACCGCGCAGGGTATCGGCACCGAGGCCGCCGTCGAGGATGTTGGCCGCGTCGTTGCCGATCAGCAGGTTGTTCACCGCGTTGCCGACCAGGTTGATCTGCACGCCGCTGTTGCTGAAGCTGGCATCGGCCTCTTCGAGGTTGTCGGCCAGGGTGATGGTCACCGGGCCAAGGTTGGCGTCGCCGCCCCAGATCTCGACGAAGTCATAACCTTCGTTGGCCTTTTCGACGATGACGTCTTCCACCGTATTGCCATTGACCATTTCGATGACGTAGCCGTCGTCGCCCTTGCCACCGATATAGGTATCGGCGCCGGCGTTGCCATCGAAGAAGTTGTTGCCGGCGTTGCCGGTCATCAGGTTGTCCAGCTCGTTGCCCTTGGCCTTGAGGTTGGTGCTGCCGAGCATGACCAGGTTTTCGAGGTTGTCGCCCAGCCGGTAGTTGCTGAAGTCGACGCGCACCGTGTCGATGCCGCCGTTGGCTTCTTCGACCAGGGTGTCGCTGGCATCGATGATGTAGGTGTCATTGCCTGCCCCGCCTTGCAGGGTGTCGGCGCCGGCGCGGCCGTCGAGGGTGTCGTTGCCGTCGTAGCCGAGCAGGGTATCGTTACCGCTGCTGCCAGTGAGGGTGTCGTTACCGCTGAGCACGTAGGCGTAGGTCTGCTGGGTGTCGCCTGGGGTCTGCACCATCTGGGCCAGGGTGGCGGCATCCTTGCTCAAACCGGTCGCGGTATACACCGTGACGCCGTTGAGCTTGTAGGTGCTGGCGGTGACCGTACCTATCACTTCATCCTGCGCGTTGAGGCTGAAGCTGCCGGTAAAGGTTTGAACACGGGTGCCATCAAGGGAGCGCAAAGTGATGGTGGTGCTGTTGGTCAGTGCTTCGACGACCTGCCAGTCCCAGTCCTGATCTTCCAAGAAACTGAAGCTGCTCGATAAGCTGATGTTCGCCATATTCTTCTACTCGATTGGATTCGACACGCTTCAATTGAGGGGCAAGATGCCACCACGCAGACAGACTAGTGGGATCCAATGCAAAGGAGAAACGGCGTGAAACATTGTTCGACAATTTCCGCCGAACGGTTGCCTGACAGTATTTCGGCGCCAACCTAATGGCGCAATGTCAGGCAGGAATGCCGGGACAATCCGCCGTGCAAGCCAGCTCGGCCTGGGCCAGCGCGACGCAGCGTTGCGCGAGCACATTCGTGGGGTCGACCAGGGCTACCCGGGCCGTGCCGATGGGAAAATCATCGGCCATTGGCAGGATCAGCGGCAGCTCGGTACAGCCAAGGATCAAAACGCTCGCACCTTGCTCCACCAGCTGTGCTGCAGCCGTGAGCAGGTCGTCCTTGCATTGGCCAGTGGTGTGTCCCGCCTTGACGCCTTGCTCACCGTAGATGGCGCGCATGACCAGCGCCTGCGCGGCCTCATCAGGTACCATCAGGTTCAAGCCGACCCGCTCTGCTGCCGCGTGGTAAACCCGGCTTTGCAGGGTGCCGGAGGTTGCCAGCAAGCCGACCTTGCAGGTGTTTCCATACGCCTGCCCAATGAACTCGATGGTTTGCGTCAGCATGTTGATGATCGGGATGTGCAGGTGCCCCTGGATGCGCTCGACAAAGGCATGCGCGGTGTTGCAGGGAATGGCGATGGCCTTGGCGCCTTCGCATTCCAGGCGCTTGCAGGTCGCGTACATGGCCACTGTCGGATCCATCTCCTGGCGCAGCAGATTGGCCGTTCGGTCGGGAATCTGCGGGTTGTGCTCGACCACCATCCTGATGTGGTCCTGGTCCCTGCCGGCTGGCGTGTTCTTGACCACCTTGCCCATGAAGTCGACGGTCGCCGCCGGGCCGACCCCGCCAACAATGCCCAGTTTGAACGGCGCGGCGGTTCGCACTGATTCACTGGATGCGGCGTAGTCGGCATACACCTGGTTCACATCGATACAGCGGATGCCGCGTCGTTGCAGGTCGGCTGCCACCAGGGAAATCTCCGTCATGCCCGGCAGCAGCAGCTGTGCCCCTTGGCTGTTGAGGTCCAGGCAGGTCTGGTGAAGCCGCTCCAGCGCAACCCCGTCGAGGTGGCCGGCCTTGATGCCCGCAGGACCGTATACAGCCTCCATCAACGCCGCCTGATTGGCAGGCGACGGATACACCAGCGCAAAGTCGGCGCCGAAGTGCTGCTCGAACAGACCGGCAGCGCGGACGTAGTCCGAGGCCAGCACACCGAGGCGGGCGCCCGGTTTTGCCACCTGGGCCAGGTGCTGCTTCAGCGCAGCCATCAGGTCGACAATCGGGATGTCCAGTTCCGCTTTCAGCTCATCCATGAACGTCTGGCTGGCGAAGCACGGAATCAGTACGGCATCCACCTCGCTGTCGGTATAGCCCTGGCAGACCTGAAACACATACAGCTTGCGGGAGGTCATGCTGGCGTCGGTGCACAGTGGCAGCGACAGGTCCTTGAAAGGGTGTTGCTCGAACAGCAGGTGGTAGCGCCCCTGGTCCGCCAGCACCGGCTCGCTCTTGAGCAACTTCAGGAACAAGTCCCCGCCCGCCAACGAACCCAGGCCGCCGATGATGCCAAGCGTGCGGGTAGAGTGATTTTTTCTCGACGGTTTCATGTTCGGTTCATCCAGGCGGTAAGGGGAGTGGGCGGGGTGGTGGATCAGGCGTTCTGTGGGCGGCTGCCGGCGCTGTGCGCTTGAGGGGTGTCGCCGTGCTTGCTCTCCAGGTTGGCAATCACTGCCGTGGCAATGCTGTTACCCACCACGTTGGTGGCGGTGCGGCCCATGTCCAGGAACTGATCGATCGCCAGGATCAACAGCAGGCCAGCTTCCGGCAGATGGAACATGGGCAGGGTGGCCGCGACCACCACCACCGAAGCACGGGCAACGCCGGCCATGCCTTTGCTGGTGATCATCAGGGTCAGCAGGATGAGCAGTTGCTGGGTAAACGACAGATCGACGTTGTAGGCCTGGGCGATGAACATGATCGCGAAGGCCTGATACATCATCGAACCGTCCAGGTTGAAGGAATACCCCAGTGGCAGGACGAAGCTTGCGACGCGCTTGGGGGCACCGAATTTCTCCAGCGCATCGATGGTCTTGGGGTAGGCCGACTCACTGCTGGCGGTGGAAAACGCCAGCAACACCGGTTCACGGATCAGCTTGCCGAGCGTGAACACCGGGCGGCCGAGGAAGCCGTAGCCGACCGCGAACAGCGCCACCCAGAGCAGCAGGATGCCGATGTAGAACTGGCCGATCAGCTTGCCGTAATCGAACAGCAAGCCGATGCCTTGGGTGGTCACCGCGGCGGCGAGGGCGGCAAACACACCGACCGGGGCAAACATCATCACGTAGTCGGTAATGCGGAACATCACCTTGGCCAGGTCGTCGACCAGGTCGCCGATTTTCTCGTTGCCCTGTTTCTTCACGTAGGCCAGTGCCAGGCCGAAGAACAGCGAGAACACCACGATCTGCAGGATCTCGTTGTTGGCCATGGCTTCTGCAATGCTGCGCGGGAAGACATGGCTGATGAACGTCTTGAGGCTGAAATCACCGGCGTTGACGGTCACCGCACTGCCCGCCTGGGCCTGCTGGATACTCAGGTTGAGGTCAGCCCCGGGCTGGAAGACATTGACCAGCAACATGCCCAGGGCCAGCGAGAATAGCGAGGCACTGACGAACCAGATCATCGAGCGCAGGCCAATGCGGCCTACCGAGCCGGAGTTGCCCAGGCTGCTGATGCCGGCCACCAGGGTGGCGAACACCAAAGGGGCGATGATCATCTTGATCATGCGCAGGAAGATGTCGGTGACCAGGCTGAAGTAGCCGGCAATCTCTTTTGCCGAATCAGGGCTGGGCGCAAAGGTGTTGCAACCCCAACCGACGACGATGCCAAGCAGGATTGCCACGGCGATGTATTTGGGTAGTTTCTTGTTGTTCATCTCGACCTCATTGTTTTTGCGGCGCGTCGAAGCTCGTCCGGCGCTGTAGCTACAGCGGCGGGCCAGGTGTCGGGTCAGTCAGCGATTGGCGATCGGGCAGGCTTTGGCGGCGGCCAGCGGATACTGAAACCGACAATCCAAAGGGCTGCGAAGGGTGTTCATGGCTGCTTCGTTCCAGCCAACACGCTCAGATTACGCCGGGTGCTTTGATGAGTTGATGAGGAAGCGCGATAGTTTGATGCGTTAATTTCATAGTTTTTGAAATACGGCTAATGTCGCCTAAATAGTCGCATCAGGCGTTTAAGGTTGTTTATCTCCAGGCTTGGTCCTGGCTCCCTATTCAAAGCTGGCCTGGAGTGGCGCCTTGAACAGTGCAAAGCTTTTAGGGACATGCCGTTGCCGATCGAGTCAACGCCGAACATTTGCCCGAGCCTGCCATGCAAACCAAGTGGATAGATGACCTGCTAGCGGTCGCCGAAACCAAGAACTTTTCCCGTGCCGCAGAGATCCGCTGCATCACCCAGTCCGCGTTGTCACGGCGGATCAAATCGCTCGAGGAGTGGGTGGGCGTCGATCTCGTCGATCGCGGTACTTATCCTGTGCAATTGACCAAGGCCGGCCAGATCTTCTGCAGCGAAGGGCGTGAAGCCCTGTCGGCCTTCATGGACCTGCGCTCGTCCTTGCGCCGCGGCGAGCGCATGCCCGGGCGGTCGATCCAGGTGATCGCCGGCCATACCCTGTCGATGACCTTCGTGCCGAAATGGTTCGCCGGGTTTCAGCGCCGCTATGGCTATTTCAATGCCCGGGTGCTGGCGGCCAATGTGCAGGAAGCGGTGATTGCCCTGGCGGAAGGGGGCTGCGATTTGATGATCGGCTACAGCCACCCACGCGCACCGATTGTGCTCGACCCGGACAAGTTCATCGGCTTGCGCCTGGGCCTTGATGCGTTCTTTCCGGTCTCGGCCCCCGACGCCGAAGGCCGGCCGTTGTTCGAACTGCCAGGGATCCCCGAGCAGCCCATTCCCTATCTGGCATACACCGCAACGTCGTTCCTCGGGCGGGTGGTCGATGTGATTATCCAGGCTGAACAACGCCAGCCCGAACTCAACCGTTTTTACGAAGCCGACATGGCCATGCACCTGTTGCGCATGGCGCGCGAAGGCTACGGCATCACTTGGGTCCCCGAATCGGCGGTGGAGGAGGAGATTGCCGCGGGCAAACTGGTGCGCGCAGGCGGGCCTGAATGGTCTGCGCAGCTGGAGATCTGGTCGTTTCGCTCCATCGGCAATACCAACCAGACGATGCTGGACCTGTGGAAATCGCTGGAGAAGGACACTCGTTGACAGCACGGCGTATGGGGCGCACCCAGGCCGGCTAGGCAGGGGCCGCAACGTTGCTCGGCTGTATGAAGCAAATGCAGCCGGTCTGTATCTATCGATCAGTGCTGTACAGCGGTACGTTCGAGGCCCTCATCTACAGGAGTCGAACATGCAACTGACCGCCATCCCCTTCGGCACTACCGACTGGTCGCAGATCGAGCCTGTCGCCCACCCCGGCGAGGTGGGCACCGCGTACTGGCGCACCTGCCAGTTCGGCAGTATCCGTGTGCGACAGGTGGAGTACAGCGCCGGCTACGTCGCCGACCATTGGTGCAGCAAGGGCCATATCCTGCTGTGCCTGGAGGGCCAGCTGGACACCGAGCTGGACGATGGCCGGCGCTTCACGCTGAAGGCCGGCATGAGCTATCAGGTCGGCGACAACGCCGAGGCGCATCGCTCATCCACCTTGACCGGGGCCAGGTTGTTCATCGTGGATTGAAGGGTTGCTGCCTGTTGGTGCGCCAGTATCATTGGCGCCGGAATGCGCCAGATTCAGGGAAACCATGTTCGACCACTATTTGCAGCGATGGGATCTGACCGTCGATGGCGAGGCGTTCTCCTCGCTGAACGGCCATCTTGTGCCCGTTCGCCAGCGCGGTACTGCCGCCATGTTGAAAATCTCGCAGGAGCCCGAGGAGCAGGCCGGCAGCCTACTCATGGCCTGGTGGGGCGGGGCAGGGGCGGCGCCGGTGCTGGCCCATGATGGCGAAGCCTTGCTGATGGTGCGCGCGCAGGGCTCGGCCTCGTTGCTGCAGATGGTCGCGGGCGGCCAGGACGACGAGGCCACGCGCATCCTCTGTGCGGTGGCTGGCCGACTGCATGCGCCCCGTGCCAGGCCGAGCCCAATGCTGGTGCCGCTGGCGCAGTGGTTCGAGGCGTTGTTGAGCGGGGCGGCAAGCCAAGGTGGCATTTTTGCGCACTGCGCAAGCACCGCTCGGGAACTGCTGTCGGCGCCGCGCGATGTCAGGGTGCTGCACGGCGATATCCACCATGGCAACGTGCTGGATTTCGGCTCGCTCGGTTGGCTCGCCATCGACCCCAAGGGGCTGTATGGCGAGCGTGGCTTCGATTACGCGAACCTGTTCTGTAACCCCGACGCTGACAGCGCCCTGGCGCCCGGGCGGTTCGCGCGCCGGGTCGAGATCGTTGCACAGGCCGCCGGTATCGAGCGGCGCAGGCTCCTGCAATGGGTGCTTGCGTGGTCAGGGTTGTCGGCTATCTGGATGCTTGAAGACGGTATCGAGCCGGGCAGTAACCTTGAGGTGGCGAAACTGGCGGCTTCGGCGTTGGGCAAGGGCGACTAGGCTCTGTACGAAAAGTATGGTTATCCATCGTTGTGGGAGCGGGCTTGCCCCGCGATCTACCGCAACGCGGCAGCAAAGCCCGAATTCACGGCGTATTTGATATCGGGCACAGAAGCGCTTCGCACTCCATCGCGGGGCAAGCCCGCTCCCACAAAACTTTTCGTACAAAACCTAGGGATGGCGGTCAGTGATCCGCGAGCTACTGAGTCTTACATGAATGATTCGTGCACCCAGCGTCTTGATTGCTCAAAAACAGCTTGAGCAACACTCGAATTCGCAGGGCCTGTCTCAGCCATGCCCCACGCAGTTTGATCCACGATTGAGGCACAGCGGGTAGCCGCTCGTCAGGACCGCCAGGTATCGCCCCTGGCTATCGAAAACGCTTCGTTGCGTAGCCGCCGATGCGTTCTAGACTGCCAAAGTCACGGAGCCGGAATGTTGAGCGTGTGCGTTTAACGACTGCCCACCGTAGTTCGCAAGTTCGCTTCCTTAGCAAATTCCCAACGCAAGGATGTCGACGATGCCTCATTCGATGAAATTGCTTTGCGCCGCTGTCTTGTTCATTTCCCAGGGCGCGCCAGTGCTTCATGCTGCCGAGCAGGCGCCCACCCCTGCATCGCCAATCACCCAACCAGCCACTGGGGTACTGATACACCCAGAGTACGCAAAGGCGATAGCGCGTATGGCCTACATCTGGGGATGGCCGATGGTGAACATGCTCAACCGCAACGACACCATCACCAGGGCACCGCATCCTGGCCTGTTGGGCGGCATCCTGCCAGTGGCGCCGCAAGGCCAGCTGGGCATGCTGCATGACTACATCACCCCGGCCGAAACCTTCGTCACCTGCCCGAACCAGGACGTGGTGTATGGGCTGGGCTTCTTCTCCCTTGATGACCAACCGGTGATTGCCCAGGTACCGGATTTCGGGGAGCGCTTCTGGGTCTATTCGATCTATGACCAACGCACCGACCAGGTGGGCGAACTGGGCAAGCCTTATGGCAGCAAACCGGGCTTCTACCTGTTGGTGGGGCCGAACTGGAAAGGCGAAAAACCCGAAGGGGTGGAATCGATCATCCGCAGCCCCACTGCGTTGGCCAACGCCATTCCGCGCATCTTCCTGGATGACACTGCCGCAGATCGGGCCGCGATCCAAGAGAAACTCAATCAGGTTGCGTTCTACCCGTTGAAGGATTTCGACGGGAAGATGAAGAGCATCGACTGGAAGAACACCCCGGACATTCCCAATCCGAACGCTGCCAAAGCCAGTGGCGGGGAAACCAGATGGGTGATTCCCGAGAAGTTCTTCGACCAACTGCCCAAAGTACTGGACATGGTGCCGCCGCTGCCGGGTGAGGAGGCGCTCTACGGTCAGTTCCGCTTGCTCATGGAGAGTGCAGCCAAGGATCCGGCGCTCAAGAAGCTGCTGGTGCAGACCGCAGTGGAAAGTGAGAAGGACATCATCAAGCCGTTCTTCGAGTGGAAGCACAACGGGCGCCCGGCGGGTAACGGGTGGAACCGTTCCACCAACAACGCCCAGTTCGGCATCGACTACTTCAACCGTACCGGTACCGCCAAGTCGAACATGTTCGACAACCGCCCGAACGAAACCCAGTACTTCTATACCGACTTCGATAATACCGGCGCCCCGCTCAACGGCGCGCACAGTTATGAAGTGAACTTTGCCGCCGGCCAGGAGCCGCCGGTGAACGGTTTCTGGTCGCTGACGCTGTACAACGAAAAACACCTGTTCAGCAGCAACCAGCTCAACCGCTATTCCCTGGGCACCAAGAACAAGGACCTCAAGCGCAACGCCGACGGCTCGCTCACGCTTTATATCGCCCCCACCTCACCCGGCAAGGGCAAGGAGAGCAACTGGCTGCCTTCACCGAAGGAGCCGGTCTCCTTGTACATCCGCGCTTACTGGGGCAAAGAGTCGATCCTCGATGGCACTTGGCAACCGCCGGTGATCAAGAAGATCAAGTAAGCCACTGAACCGATAAATAGGCCCGTCGGTGACGACGTATCGGGCGTCGCCGCCTTGTTCTGGAGATTACTGTCATGGGTTCGATGCAACGTATGTTCGCGCTTTCTGCACTGGCTGCTTCGCTGACGGCCCTGCCGATGGTGCAGGCGGCCGACCAGGCGCCGGCTTCGCCGCTGATCAAGCAGATCAACAACGGCAATTGGCTTGATCCCAAGGAGGCCGAGAGCCTTCGTGATGAGCTGTATTACCAGCGCGCGGTCTTCGCCTACATGACGATGCTGCCGGCGCTCAACACCATCGGCATGAAGGATGGCTCTGAGCAAGCATTCGGCGCCGGCTACAACGTGCTGCCGATCTGGAAGCAACGCATGGACGCACGGACCATGGTGCCCACGCCCAACGCCGACGTGATCTATTCCATGAGCTATCTGGATCTCAAACAGACGGGGCCGTTGGTGGTGAAGGCGCCGGCGAATGTCATTGGCATGTTTACCGATTTCTTCCAGAGAACACTTACCGACGTGGGTGCAGTGGGACCAGACCGTGCGCGTGGCGGTCTGTACCTGCTGCTGCCGCCGGACTACAACGGGCCGGTGCCTGGTGGCTACTTCGCGGTCAAGTCGCGAACCTACAACGTTTTCCTGTTCTTCCGCACGATCATGGCCAAAGGCGAAGGCAAGCCGGACCCCGCACCGGCGGTCAAGAACGCCGAACTGACCCGCGTCTATCCGCTGTTCACGGTGGAGAAAGACGTGAAGCCCATGGAGTTCCCCGACGCCAGTGGCAAGGCGCTGAACATGATGTACCCGGTGGACAACAACTACTGGGCCAAGCTCAAGGCCTTCGTCGACTATGAGCCGGTCGAAGCCATTGATCCCGAACTGCGCGGCGTGCTGGCGTCCATCGGCATCATCAAGGGCGCGCCGTTCAAGCCTACGGACAAGCAGCAAGAACTACTGAAGAAGGCGGTGGAAACCGCACCGAAAATGATCCTCGCCAACCGCCAACTGGGGCGCGAAGACAAACGCAACCTTTACTATCAGGACCGTCAGTATGAGAACACCTGGGCCGGCGGCACCAATGACTGGATGCAAGAAAGCTACCTGGACGTAAACCAGCGCGCCAACTTCTTCCAGTTCGCCTATTCCTCGGCACCGGCGATGGTGATGCATACGACGGGGGCTGGTTCGAAGTACCCGTTCACAGGGCGTGACAAGGATGGCAAGTTCCTCGAGGGCGGTGGTACCTACAAGCTGCGCCTGCCGGCGAATCCACCCGCTGCGCTGTTCTGGGCGGTGACCGCCTACAACATCACTGACGGCACAATGCCCGAGACGAAACAGCTGTTGCCATCCACCAATGGTTACTACGACATCCCCAAGCAGCAGGATGGCTCCATCGAAATCTGGTTCGGTCCCGAAAAACCGGCCGATGTTGCCGATGCGGCATTCATCCAGACAATCCCAGGCCGCAACTTCCTGGTTGCACTGCGCTTGTACGGCAGCGAAGACGCCTTCTACGACCAGACCTGGAAACCGGATGACGTGGTGAAGGTCAAGTAACGCCCCTGGCCAGGCTGGCGGTCTGAGCTGTGCGCCAGCGAACCAACCCAGTGACAGCAATAGGTCGATGGCAGCTGGTCGCGGACGACCGCATTCGACCCATAACGGACGCTGAGTCCATCAGCAATCTTTGTGGGAGCGGGTTCATCGAGGCGTCGAACCGCCGCGAACACCGGCACAGCCGGTGCCATCCATCGCGGCGCCTGCTTCGCGGGTGAACCCGCTCCCACGAAGTGCGCGTCGCGCTCACGAAGCCAGTTACCTTTCAGCGGCTGCTATGGGTCGTTAGCGGTCAGTCGCAGATGGCTGCCCACGCCCCATGGCTGCCGCTCGTTAAGGGCGGCTAACGGCCAATAGCGGTCATTCGCCTTTATCAAAACCGAGGCGATTCAGCTGCCTTGGTCACTCGAAATGCTGGTGTCAGGACACAGCCCTCCGAAAACCCAAAGCCCCGCTATCGCGGGGCTCAACACAAATGAAAGCACGCGGTCAGAACGACTCGACTGGCTTCTTGGCTTGTTGAACAAGCTTGTTTTCGTCCAGTTTCGGAAAAGAAAACTTAATGATGATGCTGGACTCGTCACCCTCGCCAGAGACGATCAAATCAGCGCCCCTAATGTTGGCAGGTGCTGATTTCATCAAACTATGGACGTTGGCGGCCCCCTTGTCGGGGGTGATCCCTTCAACAAAGGAGTAGGTCAACTCATTGGCGGCCAACGCAACATTCTCGTAGTTCGTGAGCTTGGCTGTGTATTCATCCTTGTTTTTTGCTTTACCCGCGAACTCAATGATATCCAGCACGGATTTCCCGTCAGCGAGCGACACCAGAGTAAATGTCTTTGCAAGAGCGCCAATGGCGCGACCGAACAGGTCACGATCATAGGGTGCAAACAGCGAAACCATCATCAGTTTGTCACCACTGAAAAGCAGGGCGGCTGTGAACTTCTGATCCAGAAAATCCACATCGTCCAGGCATCGTGCAGTAGCGCCTATATCAGTTGAACAGTCGTAGTAGCCTGCTGCCTCGGTATATTTGGCAATCGGCGTGTCATAAGCATATTTTTTGAACAGGTTGTCTTCAGCCACCGCATTCTGCATGCCGGTCAACATCCCCATAACGCCCAGCGCTGCAGCAAGTGCTTTCTTTGACATGGATCCCTTCCCGAAAGAGCATTGAGGTTGATGGCTAGATGCTATCAGTCAGGTATGCACCGCTCAATACCGGCATGTCACTTGCTATTGGACAGGGGGGGCAGATCCGGCAATCCATTCGGTGACGCCGCAGGCAATCTCTCAGTCTCGCCACAGGCGAACCGCGAAATCTCACTGCTTGCGCACTCAAGATCGAGAGCCGCCCCTCGCGACTTGCGGCTCTCTGCCAAAAGCAGCCGTTGGCTATGCAGTGCTTCAGGCCATGAACTCCGGCTTTAAGCCGTTAACTGCACTCCATGAAGGGCAGCTATGGGGCGTTAGCAGCCGGTCGCGGACGACCGCTTTTGACCCATGGTGGTCACTGGGAGCATTAGGTTTTGTACGAAAAGTGTGGTCATTCAACGTTGTGGGAGCGGGCTTGCCCCGCGATCTGCCGCGACGCGGCAGCAAAGCCTGAGTTCGCGGCGTCTTTGACACTATTTGATATCGGGTACAGGAGCGCTTCGCGCTCCATCGCGGGGCAAGCCCGCTCCCACAAAGCTTTTCGTACAGAGCCTAGTATCAAAGACTACCGCGAAACCTGATCCAACAAGTTGTCTGCCGACCTCACCGGCCGCTATGGGGCATATCGTTTCCAGCCATGCAAACGCCCCTTGGTTTTTGCAGTTGTTGAACTGGATTGAAACCGATGGCCCCGATCCAACCGACGCGTACACGCATCAGAAGTTGTATTTGATACCCGTCATGATGTTGCGAGGCGCACCGTACATGCCGTGGTCGCCGGCATAGCTGAGGTATTCGCGGTCGAATACGTTGTTCAGGTTGATAGATGCACTCAGGTGCTGATTGAAGTCGTAGCGCGCCAAAAGGTTGGTAACGGCGTAGCTGCCCTGGGTGAAGGTGTGCAGGTCGGCACCGGTTTTGCTCTGCCAGTTCACACCGCCGCCAAGGGTGACCTTGTCCAGAATCCCCGGCAGGCGATAGCTGGTGAAGGTCTTGAGGCTGTGGCGCGGCAAGGTGGTCACGATGCGCTGATCGTCAGCGTCGGTGCTGACCGCGTAGGCATAACCAGCGGAGGCCTGCCAGCCCTCGGCAAGTTCGCCGTCCAGGGTGAATTCGACACCTTTGGTGGTGGTGCCTTGTTCGGATTTGTAGGTGTTGCCGCCCGGGGTGTCGATCCAGATCGCCAGGTTGTCCTGCTCGATCTTGAACAGCGCGACGCTGGAGTTCAGCTTGCCGTCGAAGTGGCTGCCCTTGATGCCGACTTCGAAGCCAGTGCCTTCCATCGGATCCAGCGGCTTGTTGTCGATGTCGCGAACCCAGGAGGATTGCGGGTTGAAGATTTTCGTATAGCTGGCATACAGCGACCATGTGTCGTTGACGTCGTACACCACGCCGGCATACGGAATGTAGACGCCGGTTTCCGCTTCCTCTGTCTTGGTGTGCGCGGCACCATAAGGTTTGTCTTCGATATCGCGATGCCAGTCGACCACGCGGCTGCCCAACAGGATGCTCAAGTCATCGGTGGCGTGCAGGCGTGTGGCCAGGTAGGCGGCGTACTGGGTTTCGTCGGTGGTGGATTTGCCGGTGACATTGAACGGCGGTTTCAGCGAGTCGCCATTCCAGTTCAGCAGGTTGTCGATTGCGCCAGCGGGCGAGCCCGAATAGTCGTATTTCCAGCCGCCGTAACTGGGCACGTTTTCGTAGTAGTGGGACAAGGTCACGCCAGCGATCACTTCGTGTTCGCGGCCCAGCAGGCTGAACGGGCCGGTCAGGTAGGCATCGATGTTGTTCTGTCGCGGGATGCCAGAGAAGCGCACCGGCAACTGGGTGGTGCCACTGCCGTCCGGGTTGAGGCCGCCGTTGACGTAGTTGAAGACCTCGTCGAACTTGTTCTCGGTGTGGGTGAGCTCGACCTTGGCGCTCCAGCCACTGGCGAACTGCTGTTCGATCGAGGTGAAAAAGCTGGTCTGTTCATGGTCGTTGTAGGACCAGGACTGCGCCGAATTGAGCGAGCGCTTGAGCTTGGCGCGCGAGCCGTCGGTGAAGCGGGTGGGCAGGCCGGAGCGCATGGGCGAGTCGACGTCGGTGCGCTGGTAACTGAAGCCCATGGTCAGCAGGGTGTCTTCAGTCAGGTCGAATTCGGTGATGCCGTAGATCAGTTGCGAGTCCTGCTTGTAACGGTCGATCCAGGACTGCTCGGTCTTGAAGTCGGCGACCAGGCGACCGCGCACGTTGCCGGTTTCAGTCAGCGGGCCGGATACATCGAAACCTGTGCCATAGCGATCCCAGGTGCCGGCTTCGGCAGTGATGCTGGCCTGGGCCTCGGCAGTGGGGCGCTTGCGGATCAGGTTGATGGTCGCTGAAGGGCTGCCCAGGCCGCTAATCAGGCCGGTCGCCCCGCGGACCACTTCCACGCGGTCATACATGGCCATGCTCTGGGTGTAGTTGTCCATGCGTTTGACGGTGGGCACACCGTCGATTTCGAAGTTCTGAATCTCGAAGCCGCGCGAGAAATAGCCGTCTGATTCTGCGCCTTGGCCGTCGCGCAACACGATGATGCCGGGGGTGGCATCGAGGGTGTCGCTGAGGTTGGTCAGGCGCTGGTCATCCAGGCGCTGGCGGGTCATGACGGTCAGCGTTTGCGGTGTTTCCTGGGGCGTGAGGTTCAGGCGCGTCGAGCTGCTGGACGAGTAGGTGGTGTAGAGCCCGGTACCCTCGGTGGTCGAGCCCGGTGCCTTGCCGGAAATCGAAATGCTCTGCAGCTCCAGGGCGCCTGAAACCTGCGCCCGCTCTATGACGTATCGCCCATCCGGCTGGCGAACAGCAACCAGCTGGCTGCCTGCAAGCAGCGCCTGTAGGGCCTCGTCGACGGTGTAGTCGCCGCGCAGCCCCTGGCTGCTTTGGCCGGCTATCAAGTCGTTGGGGAACGACAACAACAAGTGAGCTTGCTGGCCCAGGCGATTGAGTGCAGTACCCAAAGGTGCTGGAGGGATGTCGTAGTGCTGCACGTTGCTGTCGACGGCGGCCCACACGGGTGATGCAGCGCCGGCCATGACCGCTGCAGCGCAGCCGAGGGCAGTCAGGAGCGTGGTTGTGTGGGATGACGAAATGCTGCGGTGGTGCATGTGATGTCCCCGATGATCTTGATGTATGGCCTATGAGTCTCGCCAGAAATCAAAACGGCTCATCGCGGACGACAATTTTTCAAACGGTTGCCGGCAGGGGGCGCAAGTTGACCCACAGGCGAGTGAAACGCTGCACATCCAGTTTCAGTGTGTGGGCGACGGCATCGATGATTTGATCGCTGTCTGCCAGCGGGTAGGTGCCCCATACCCGCAGGTTGGCCAGGGCAGGGTCGCAGCCAAGATGGCCATGACGATACCGACCCAGTTCAGCGAGGAACGCCTGCAGCGGTTGGCCGTTGGCGACTATCATGCCTTCGGCCCAGGCCGGCGCGTTGGCTTGCAGTGCACTCTGGTCGAGCATGCCGAGCGGCCCAAAACGTGCCATCTGGCCGGCTTGCAGGGCAGACCAGGTGCTGGCTTGTGTCGGGCTTGCTTGAAGCGAGCCCCGATAGACCGCCAATTGCGTTGAGCCATTGTCAAACTGGCGTACGGTGAAACGCGCCGAGGACGCCTGGGCCCGAATCTGTGCGGTATCGATGAACAGCGTCTGGTTCGAAGCCGTGTCGATCAGGACCTCGCCGCTGAGCAATCGAAGGCGCCAACCTTGATCTGCCTGGCGAGCATTCATCGCACTGCGGGTATTGAGTTCAAATGACAATTCTGAGGTCAGTGCGACACGTCGCTGCTCACCGACACCCGTGGTGTAATCGGCGTTGAAGCGCGACACCATTTCGCTGTCCCGGGCCATCCATGCACCAGCGCTTGCGCTCAGCAGCAAGGCCAGGCCCTTGATTGCCCGTCTTCTGCTCAACCCTTCCTGAGCGGGAAGCAACAAGGCCCGTCGGGCAAGGCCGGGGTCGCCTCGGCTGCGTAATGAGTCGAGTTGCTCGCCCAGCGCCAAGGCTTTTTCCCAGGCCAGCTCATGCAAGGGGTGTTCATTGCGCCATGCCATGAACGCGGCCTGTGCAGCTGAATCGAGATTGGCCTCCTGCCTATCGAGCCACCATTCCATGGCCTCCTCACACATTTTCGGTGTAAGCGATGGTTCTCGCGCAACCGCCTTTGTGCTGGCAGTCATCAGAGGGATTCCGTCACCAGCATGCATTTCGCACCTGCCTTGATGATGTGACGCTTGACCGTGGCGATCGAAATGCCCAACCGCTCGGCAATGTCGCCGTGGCTGAGCCCATCCAGTTGCGACCAGAGAAAGGCTTGCTTGACGGCGACATCCAGTTCGCAGAGCGCTTCGTCGAGTCGAACCAGGGTCTCGAAAATAATCAATTGGGTCGCCAGATCCGGCAGTACGCTCTGGTCTTCCATCTGCAGCGCATCCAGATAGGCTTTTTCCAGGCGTGCGCGACGGAAGTGGTTGGACAGGACACTGCGTGCCACCTTGGCCAGGAACGGCCGAGGCTGGCGGACTTCGAGCGCCTCGCTGCTGGCCAGCAGACGCATGAAGGTGTCCTGCATCATGTCAGCGGCGCGGTGGGGGCAACTCAGTTGCCGATACAGCCAGCTACGCAACCAGCGGTGTTGCTGTTCGTAGAGAGCAGTCAGCTGAGCGGTGTCGACGGATGCCATGAGTTGTCACAGGTTTGTGCAAATGAGACTTAGTATCATATGTGGCTGATTGTGTGCCGACAAGAACGAAGAAGGGCGCGGTGCATCTTGTTCATTCGGATGCAAACGACGGTCGCTCCGCGAACCATGCCACCGCCAGCTCCTTGAACGCCTCGGCCGAAGGCGTCAGTGGATAGCGCTGATCATGCGCCAGCACGATGCTATGGGTTGGCAGTTTCTCCTGAGTCGGCCGACAGACCAGCGCTTGACCATCATAACTACGGTCACCGAATGGCCGGGTATAGATCAGCGCCACGCCAAAGCCATTGGCGACGAGGCTGCGCTGCAACTCGAAGGTGCGCACACGGTGCACAACGGCGGGGGAGAGGTCGTAAAAGCTGAACAGATCCAGCACATGCTGCCAACTGTGAACCTGATCGGTGACTACCAGGGTGTATTCGGCTAGCGCTTTGAGACTAACGCGCGACTGCTTGGCCAACGGATGATCGGCCGACAGCAGCACCTGGGCGGTCAGCTGGCACAGCTGCGTGCAATGAGTGTTCGGCGGTAAACCCAGGTCATAGGTGATGGCCAGTTCTATCGCGCCCTCACTGAGCCGCTTGCCAACATAATCGAAGCTGCCATCGCGCATATCGACCGTGACCCTCGGGCAGGACTCCTGCATCCGTCGCACGATTTGTGGCAGGCAATAGGGGGCCAGATCTTCAAAACAGCCGACCACCAGTTCGCCGACACACTCGCCAGCATTGGCATTGATCTCGGCAAAGGTCTGAGCCTCTGCCAGCACGCGACGGGCCTGGACCATGACGGTACGACCGAATGGGGTCAGCGATATCCCGAGGCCACGTTGGCGTATGAAGATGGCTTGACCCAGCACCTCCTCCAGTTCGGTGATGGCCGCCGAGATGGAAGGTTGTGAAACATGAAGCTCCATGGCGGCAGTGGTCAGGTTTCCGTGCTTGGCCGCTGCGAGCGCGTAGCGAAGCTGCCTGAGTGTGAACTTCATAGGTTTTTCCTTGGTGATGCATCAGGAGTTATTATTTTATCCTTTTTTGAGGTTGTGAAATATTTCTCCTGCGCAGTGATCATCTTGTTTGGGAGCGTCACAATGACAATTACAAAGGCTCTGCTGACCACGACACTTTCTTTAGGGCTCCTGGCGTGCGCTGGCGCCAGCCAGGCGGCCGGTTGGTGCGAGTCCGGCAAGCCGGTGAAATTCGCCGGTTTGAACTGGGAAAGCGGGATGCTGCTCACCGAGGTGATGCAGTTCGTGCTGAAAAATGGCTATGGCTGTGACACCGACAGCCTGCCGGGTAACTCCATCTCCATGGAAAACGCCCTGAGCAGCAACGATATCCAGGTGTTCGCCGAGGAGTGGGTAGGGCGCAGCGAGGTCTGGAACAAGGCTGCGGCCGCCGGCAAGGTCGTCGGCGTCGGCTCGCCGGTGGTTGGCGCGGTCGAAGGCTGGTATGTGCCGCGTTATGTGATCGAAGGCGATGCCAAGCGCAAACTCGAAGCCAAGGCACCGAACCTCAAGAGCATCGCCGATCTGGGGCAATACGCCCAGGTATTCAAGGATCCGGAAGAACCGGACAAGGGGCGTTTCTACAACTGCCCGGCCGGCTGGACCTGCGAGCTGGACAACAGCCAAATGCTCAAGAGCTATGGCCTGGAAAACACCTACACCAACTTCCGCCCGGGCACCGGCCCGGCACTGGATGCCGCCGTGCTATCGAGCTACAAGCGTGGCGAGCCGATCCTCTTCTACTACTGGTCGCCCACCCCGCTGATGGGCCAGGCCGACCTGGTCAAGCTGGACGAAAAACCAGGCGTGGATAAATCCGTGACCATCAAGGTGGGCGTGTCGAAGACCTTCCACGAACAGGCGCCGGAACTGGTGGCTGTGCTGGAAAAGGTCAATCTGCCGATCGATCTGCTCAACCAGAACCTGGCGCGCATGACCAGAGACCGTATCGAGTCGGCGGAACTGGCCAAGTCGTTCCTCAAGGAGCACCCCGACGTTTGGCACAGCTGGGTCAGCGAAGACGCAGCCAAAAAGGTAGACGCGGCACTCTGAGGGTGTGGGCCGGTCCGGCGCCTGCCGGGCATGCCACATAGCAGTCCGCTTCAAGCACTTGCTCGAGATAAATCCATGTTTCCCAAAAACTTCACGTTTTCCATTGCCGACTGGGTCAATGGCTGGGTCGACGCGCTGGTCACCAACTACGGTGACGTGTTCCGGCACATTTCCGACACCCTGCTGTGGGCCATCGTCAACCTCGAAGGCCTGCTGCGCGCAACACCCTGGTGGCTGATGCTGGCCGTCGTCGGCGCTATTGCCTGGCACGCCACCCGTAGAATCGTACCCACTGTTGTGATCGTCGGCTTGCTGTTCCTGGTCGGTGCGGTCGGCCTCTGGGACAAGCTGATGCAGACCCTGGCGCTGATGCTGGTAGCAACGCTGATCTCGGTCCTGGTCGGCATTCCGCTGGGTATCCTGTCGGCGCGCAACGATCGCCTGCGGGCGGTGTTGATGCCGCTGCTCGACATCATGCAAACCATGCCCAGCTTCGTGTACCTGATCCCGGTATTGATGCTGTTCGGCCTGGGCAAGGTGCCGGCGATCTTTGCCACCGTCATCTATGCCGCCCCGCCGCTGATTCGCCTGACCGACCTGGGCATTCGCCAGGTGGATGGCGAGGTCATGGAGGCGATCAATGCGTTCGGTGCCAATCGCTTGCAACAACTGTTCGGCGTGCAGTTGCCACTGGCGCTGCCGAGCATCATGGCCGGCATCAACCAGACCACCATGATGGCCCTGTCGATGGTGGTCATCGCCTCGATGATCGGTGCCCGTGGCTTGGGTGAAGACGTCCTGGTCGGCATCCAGACCCTCAATGTGGGCCGCGGCCTCGAAGCGGGCCTGGCCATTGTGATCCTAGCGGTTGTGATCGACCGCATTACTCAGGCCTATGGCCGGCCACGGCATGGGGTGGGCAAATGAGCGCCAAGCAGACGATGAACAAGATCGAAGTCAAACAGGTCTTCAAGATCTTCGGTGCGCGTGCCGAAGATGCCCTGAAACTGATCCGCCAGAACAAGAGCAAAGAGCAGGTGCTGGCCGATACCGGTTGCGTGGTCGGGGTCAACGATCTGTCGTTGTCCATCGGCAGCGGTGAGATCTTCGTGATCATGGGGCTGTCGGGCTCGGGCAAGTCGACCCTGGTGCGTCACTTCAACCGCCTGATCGACCCCACCAGCGGCCAGATCCTGGTCGATGGCGAGGACATTCTGCAATACGACATGCAGGCCCTGCGCGAATTCCGTCGGCGCAAGATCAGCATGGTGTTCCAGAGCTTCGGCCTGTTGCCGCACCGCACCGTGCTGGACAACGTCGCCTACGGCCTGAAAGTCCGTGGCGAGAGCAAAGCCCTGTGCACAGAGCGCGCCCTGCACTGGATCAACACCGTGGGCCTCAAAGGTTACGAACGCTCGTACCCGCACCAGTTGTCGGGCGGCATGCGCCAGCGCGTGGGCCTGGCGCGTGCGCTGGCTGCCGACACCGACATCATCCTGATGGACGAAGCCTTCAGTGCGCTCGACCCGCTGATTCGCGCCGAAATGCAGGACCAGTTGCTGGAACTGCAAAAGACCCTGCACAAGACCATCGTCTTCATCACGCATGACCTGGACGAAGCGGTGCGCATCGGCAACCGAATTGCCATTCTCAAGGACGGTCGCCTGATCCAGGTCGGCACGCCGAAAGAAATCCTCTACCAGCCTGCGGACGAATACGTAGATCGTTTCGTGCAGCGTCGCGTAGCTTCGCTTTAAGGAACCGCGTGTATGTCGTTTGCCGAAAAGATCATCATCGCCGAGGCGCCCGTTCGCTGGCAGGACGTGGTGGCCGTGGCCCGGCATGGAGCGCAGCTTGAGCTGGCCCCATCGGCCTGGGCGCGGATCGACAACGCCCAGGCGATTGTCCAGCGCATCGTTTCCAGCGGTGACCGCGCCTATGGCGTCAACACCGGGCTTGGCGCCTTGTGCAATGTCTCGTTGCAGGACGAACAACTCAGCCAGCTGTCGCACAACACCTTGCTCAGCCATGCCTGTGGCGTGGGTAGCGCGCTGTCGGACGAACAGACCCGGGCGATCATGTGCGCGGCGATCATCAACTTCTGCCAGGGCCGCTCCGGCCTTCAGCGCAAGGTGGTCGAGGCGCTGCTGACCCTGCTCAATCAGCACATTACCCCGCAGGTGCCGAAGCAGGGGTCGGTGGGGTACCTGACCCACATGGCCCATATCAGCATCAGCTTGCTGGGCGTCGGCCAGGTCAGCTATCGCGGCCAGATCGTGCCGGCGCAGCAGGCCTTGGCCGAAGTCGGCCTGGCGCCGGTCAAACTGGGTGCCAAGGATGGTCTGTGCCTGGTCAACGGTACCCCGTGCATGACCGGCCTGAGCTGCTTGTCTCTGGATGACGCCACGCGTTTGAGCCAGTGGGCGGACGTTATCGGCGCCATGAGTTTCGAAGCCCTGCGCGGCCAACTCGATGCCTTCGACCCTGAAATCATCGCGCTCAAACCCCACCCCGGGATGCAGCGCGTGGGCCGCAATTTGCGACGCCTGCTCGAGGGTAGCGAAATCATTGCCAGCAGCCATGGCATTCGCACCCAGGACGCCTTGAGCATTCGCTCGATCCCGCAGGTTCATGGCGCTGCGCGCGATCAGTTGGAACACGCCGCAAGGCAGATCGAAACCGAACTCAACTCCACCACCGACAACCCGATGTTGCTGGGTACACCCGAGTCCTATCGGGTGGTTTCCCAGGCCAATCCCCACGGCCAGTCCGTGGCCATGGCGGCCGACTTGCTGGCCATCGCGGTGGCTGAGATCGGGGCGATTGCCGAGCGTCGTCTCGATCGGCTGATCAACCCGTTGGTCAGCGGCTTGCCGGCCTTCCTGGTCAGTCAAC
Source organism: Pseudomonas sp. GZD-209 (assembly GCF_049310485.1). NCBI lineage: Bacteria > Pseudomonadati > Pseudomonadota > Gammaproteobacteria > Pseudomonadales > Pseudomonadaceae > Pseudomonas > Pseudomonas sp. GZD-209. The sequence goes on along the minus strand of NZ_JBMOWQ010000011.1, from coordinate 97,796 downwards.
CGGGTGTGAACTCGGGCATGATGATTGTCCAGTACGTGGCCGCATCACTCTGTGCCGAAAACCGTCAGCTGGCACAGCCGGCCGTCATCGACAACTACGTCACCTCCGGCCTGCAGGAGGATCATCTGAGCATGGGCACCAATGCCGGGTTGAAGTTGCACCGCGCCCTGGAGAACTGTACGCAGATCCTGGCCATCGAATACCTGTTGGCGGCCCAGGCATTCGAGTTCCTCAAGGAGCAGCGCTTTGGCGCAGGTACCCATGTTGCCTGGCGGTTGCTGCGCGAACGGGTCCCGGCCTATGCCCAGGACCGTTGGCTGGCCCCGGATATCGCCAGCAGTGCATCGATCCTGAAGGACCCCGGCCTGCTTGGCGCTGCCTTCCCCGAGCTGTTGTGACAGGTGCAGGTACCGCCAAGGGCGGCTTTGGGTCGAGGGCAGTCACTACCCAGTAATGGCTTTGGCCATTTCCGATGTGCCAGCCCAACCGATCTGCTCATAGACCGGTTTGCCCGTCTCGGTGGCGTGCAGGACTGCGAAGCTGATGCCTCGGCGAGCGAACTCGGCGTCGGCAGCTTGCATCAAGGCCGATGCCAGGCCTCGGCGGCGGTAGGCCGGCTGGACGTACACATTCAACACATAGCCACGCTTGTCCAGGGTTGGGTGGGATGGATGGGGCGGCCAATCGATGCTCATCAGGCCAATGGCTGCGACCGGTTGCTCGCCATCCAGGAGTTTGAACCCGTAATACCGACCGTCACCGAGTCGCTCTTCCAGCCATGGGCGAAAGTGCTGGGTCATGACCCGTAGTTGTTCAGGATCCCCGCCTGCCTCAAGAAACATGTCCTGGCGATGGGCGCAGATCATTTCTGCGTCAGAGGGCCCAACGGGCTGGCATTCCAGTCCGGAAAACGCTGTACATCCTTGTAGTTCGATCATCGTTTATCCAGCGTCAGTGGCATTGATTGATGAGGTGGCAGCCTATGGCACTTTCAGGCGTATGCGCAATGGCTTGGCAGGGAAAGTGAGAAACCAGGCAGCCAATGCCAACAGGTAAACCGCAAGCATCATGGCTGGGGGCTAACTGGATTCGCCTGTGCGAGATAGGGCTTGGAGGACATCCATGGCTTTAGCGGCATCATCCTTGGCTACGAAAATGTGGTCATGGTAGAAGGCTGCGATCACGTTGCAACTGATGCCAGCCTTGCCGAGCGCGGTCGCGAATGCGGCCGTCAAACCCACCGCATCAAGAGCGGAGTGGATGGTGAGCGTGATCCAAGCTGCGACAAAACTGTACTCAAGGCCCAGTGCATCAGCGCGTTTGCGCTCAATGATTGCAGTGAGGCCTTCTTTTTCGCGGAATGTACCCAGCACATCGGTACCCTGGAGCGCGGAAGCGTCCGCCACTGTGCAGAACACAAAGTCGCCTTCATTGAGGATTGGGCTCATGCCGCGGAGCAGCGCTGAGATCGATTTTTCACCTGACATAGGGTTACTCCCGTTTGAAAGACGGCAGTGTGCATTTCAGCGGGTCATTAGTTTAATCAATACTGCTCATTACCGATTAGTGTCGCTTATGCGATTCCCCGCCCAATTCACCTTACGCCAACCAGGCTAGACCAGGTCTGAATGGTTCGAATGGCAGCTTGCGACCCAAAGCTGCCGGTGAGCCTAACAGTAGTCTTTGTGGGAGCGGGCTTGACCCGCGAACACGGGCGTAGTCCGTGCCAGGCTACTCCTTTTCATGGGCCGGCCTCTTCGCGGGGCAGGCCCGCTCCTACAGAATCACTGCCAGCCACACCGGCAGCTTCGGGTCGGTAGTTGCCTTTCGTGAAATACGATTCCCTACGCAGGCAACCCTGCTCTGATTCCAGCCATCCCGCCATTGAAGTACAGGTCGCTCCGCTTCTCGTCTAACTACCTCCGGCAGCTGCACGATCGACTCCCCAGGCCTGAGCCATTGGACGGCCACGTGCCTTTGAGCATGGTGCAGCGTCGCACGCCGTGCTGACGGTGTTCGCCCAGAGCATGATGGGAACCGTTCAACCTGCCTACCCTGCCACCATGCCAAGGGCGTAATCCTTGAAAGCTAACCACCCGATCCCATGGGAACACTGTTCATGTCTATCGACTTCAGACCCGCCCAAGCCTCGGACGCGCATGATATTGCGCGCTTCTTTCAACTGACATCGGAGGGCATGGCCGATTACATATGGAGCAAGCTTGCCGCACCCGGAGAAGCGTTGCTGAGTGTCGGTGCGTCTCGCTATGCCAGGGAGCAGGGCGACTTTTCCTACAAGAACTGCCTGATGGCCACTTTCGAAGGGCGCGTCATCGGCATGATGCATAGCTATGTCTTGCGCGAGACCCCTGACAGGCCTGTCGAGACAGACCCGGTCCTCGCGCCTTACTCCGACATGGAAATACCCGACACCTTGTACATATCCAGCCTGGCCCTGGATGAGGCCTGGCGCAGCCAGGGGCTGGGTGTCGAGTTTCTTCGCCACGCCCAGCAGCGCGCTGAGGACTCTGGCCTGGATGGGCTATGCCTGATCGATTATGCAGAAAACCACGGTGCACGCCGCTTCTACGAGCGTCACGGTTTTCAAATTGTTAAAGCCTGCCAGATCGTTCCGCACCCGATGCTGGGCGTAACCGGTGAAGCCTATTTGATGTATCGCCCTACCCACAACGTGCTCGAGAAAAGCCATGAACAATAAACTGACCGTGTTCCGCGAACTGGATATCCAACCGGTGCGCGACCTTCCTTTTTTTGAAGAGGTCTTGGAAGGCACCCCTCATACGCTGACGTCCAAGTACTATCACGATGAACAGCAAGGTCGCATTTCCGGAGAATGGCAAGCCAGCACCGGAGCGTGGCGCATCGACTACAAAGTTTGGGAGTTCTGCCATGTCCTGAGTGGATGCTGCGTCATCGAGCTTGAGGGTTGCGCGCCCATCACACTGGCCGCTGGCGACACCTTCATTATCGAACCGGGCGCCAAGGGCAAATGGACCGTGCTGGAAGACATGAAAAAGAACTTTGTGATCCTCTTGCCCGCGAACTAGTGTCCTGTCTCGGAAATACGTTCTCTTTTGGCGAGTGGCTTGGGTGTCCGGCCAAGGCGCCGCAACGAGTCATAGCAGGGCTATGGCGAGGAGTGGCAACGCCGGCCGGGCGCCCAAGACGCCGCCAAAAGTGAACAGCTTATTTCCGAGACAGGACACTAGGCACTGGGTTGAACTGGCCTAATGATTTTGGCTCCCTTCTAAATCAGCCGATCGGAGCAACCTGGCTCCTCAAGCTGCTTGGCCACTTTCATCGCCAGTTCAACGAAGGCCCTCGCTGCAGCCGTTTGGTAAACCCCTTTCCGTTGCATCAGAACAGCAGTGCGTTGCAAGCGCTGCTGGTCCAACTCGATAGCAACCAACTGCTCGTGAGCCAGGGCGATGTTGGCCGGCAACAAGGTCGCGAGCGTGGTCCTGCTGACCACCTCGATAAGCGCACTGATGGTATTGGCTTCCACTTGTACGTGAGGGCGAATGTTGTGCTGGCGGCAGTAGCTGTCGATCTGCTCACGCGTGGCGAATTCGGCGCTCAAGAGTATCAACGATTCTGAGTTCAACCCCTCCAGGCCAATACTGCCCGTGGTGGCGAGAGGATGATGCTTGCCGACCACCAGCGCGAGGGTTTCGACCAGCAGCGCCTGTGCCTCAAGGTCCAGATGATGGCCGTTGTCGAACGCAATGCCCACATCAACCTCGTCGGCCAACAAAAGTTCTTCCAGCGCCTCTTGAGCGATCTCTCGCAGCACCAGCGTGATGTTCGGGTACCGGCTATGGAACGCCTCAACCAGCGGGCCAACGAGGTAGCTGGTGAATGTCGGTGTTACCCCCACCCGAAGTGATCCGCGGCTCAGATCGCCGAGGTCATCAATGGCTCGTTTTGCCTCCTGCAGCTCCTGCGCGGCTCGCTTGGCATAGCGCAGGTACACCTCGCCGGCATCGGTCAATCGCGTGGTCCGACCGGAACGATCGAACAACGGAGTGCCGAGGCTCTCTTCCAGTTGGCGGACCTGCTGCGACAAGGCCGGTTGAGACACATGCAAGGCCGCTGCGGCGCGCGTGAAACTGAGGTGGTTTGCCACTGCGATGAAGTACTGGATGTGCCGGGCAAGCATGGGTGCACCTATAAGATTATCTGATCCACCTGATCATAAATCAGACTTTTACCTTATTGAAGGTGCTGCGTAACCTTTGCTTCAACACATCGCGTCACTCAAGGAGTCAGCCATGAAAGACATCATCGACGGGTTTCTGAAGTTCCAGAAAGACGCCTATCCCGAGCGCGTCAAACTGTTCAAGGATCTGGCCAGCCAGCAGAGCCCACGTGCTCTGTTCATTTCATGCTCCGACAGCCGCCTGGTGCCGGAGCTGGTCACCCAGCGCGAACCCGGGGACCTTTTCGTCATTCGCAATGCAGGCAACATCGTGCCGTCCTACGGGCCCGAGCCTGGAGGCGTATCGGCTTCGGTCGAATATGCCGTGGCGGCCTTGCAGGTTTCCGACATCGTCATCTGCGGCCACTCCGATTGCGGCGCCATGACGGCCATCGCCACCTGCAAATGCCTGGACCACATGCCCGCAGTGGCCGGCTGGCTGCGCTACGCCGATTCCGCCCGAGTGGTTAACGAAGCCCGCAACCATTTCGGCCCGCAGGCCAAGGTCGAAGCCATGGTGCGCGAAAACGTGATCGCCCAGCTTGCCAACATCCAGACCCACCCCTCGGTGCGCCTGGCCCTGGAAGAGGGCCGCGTGACCTTGCATGGCTGGATCTACGACATCGAAAGCGGGCTGATCGAAGCCTTCGATGGCAGCACCGGCACATTCGTATCCCTCGCCCACAACCCCGAAGTGCACGCCGTTTCCCATCAACCCAAGCGCGTTGCCTGAACATCTTTCAACCAAGGAGAAACACCATGATCCAATCGCAAATCAGCCAGAACGCCCGCCTTGCCCTGAGCGAAGTCATCCTTCTGGCCAAAGCCCGCAAAGACCTCTCGTTCTCGCAGATCACCGAAGGCACCGGTCTGTCCGAAGCGTTCGTCACCGCAGCACTGCTGGGCCAGCACCCGTTGCCGGCGAGCGCCGCCCAGGTGGTGGGTGACAAGCTCGGCCTCGACGCGGACGGCATCGCACTGCTGCAGACCGTGCCACTGCGCGGCAGCATTCAAAATGGTATCCCGACCGACCCGACCATCTACCGCTTTTACGAGATGTTGCAGGTGTACGGCACCACCTTGAAGGCGCTGGTTCATGAAAAGTTCGGCGACGGCATCATCAGTGCCATCAATTTCAAGCTGGACATCAAGAAAGTCGAAGACCCCGAGGGCGGCTCACGCGCTGTGATCACCCTGGATGGCAAATACCTGCCCACCAAACCGTTCTGATTTGGCTGCAACACATGGGCTGGGCCGCAACCTCGCGGCCCAGCCACAACCTGAAGGTGATCAAAATTGAAAGCGTTGTTCGCATTGATACTCGGCGCGCTGTGCAACGTGGCGATGGCTGCTGACGTTGAGCAACAGGTCGAGCAGACGCCGGTTGAACAGTACAGCTACTCCCAGCACCTCGATATTGCACGCGTCATTTCCATGAGCGAGGTCCCCGATGTCTGTCAGGTAGTGCCCGCTCGCATGACGTACGAAGACTCCCAAGGCAATAAGCATGTGCTTGAGTACCGCGTGATGGGCAATGGTTGCTCGAATAACTGAGCCCGGCCTTCGCAGCGCTACAGCACTCTTTATGAGGACTGAAGTTGATGGACCTTATCTTTCGAAATGTACGCATTGACGACGCCCAGCCACGGGTAGATGTGGCTGTGCAAGCAGGCAAAATCGCCGAGATCGCGCCACACATCGCCACCACGGCGGAGCGCGAAATCCAAGGCGACGGCAATGTACTTGTTGCTGGGTTTGTCGAAGGCCACCTGCACCTGGAAAAAGCTAACGTCATGCAGCGCAAGGCCAATCGCTCCGGCACCTTGAAGGAAGCGATCGCCGTCACCGCCGAGCTGAAGCCCACACTGACCCGTGAGGATATCCGCGAACGTTCGATCCAGGTGCTGCGCGCATTGGTACAAGCCGGTACCACGCATGTGCGCGCCCATGCCGAGTTCGACCCCGCCCAAGGCTTCACCGGGCTCGAAGTGGTGCTGGAGTTGCGCGAGCAGTTCCGTGAGGTGATCGACATCCAGGTCGTGGCCTTTCCGCAAGAAGGCATTCTCAAGCTGCCAGGCATGCAGGCCATGATGGCCCAGGCAATGGAGATGGGGGCTGATGTGGTGGGCGGCATTCCCTACAACGACGTGTCGCCGTTGGAGCACATTGATTTCGTCTTTGACTTGGCCAAGCGCTATGGCAAAGACATCGACTTGCACCAGGACTTCGCCGATGACGCCGAGCACATGACCATCGAGTACGTGGCACGTCGAACCATTGCCGAAGGCTACCAAGGGCGGGTCTGCGTTGGGCACCTGACCAGCCTGGCCGCCGTCCCGCCAGCGCGGCAGGCACAGGTCATCGCGTTGCTGCGTGAGGCCGACATCAGCGTGATGTGCCTGCCCGCCACCGACCTGCACCTGGGAGCTCGGGGTGACAGTCACAATGTAAGGCGCACCCTGACACCTGTGCGTGCGCTGCGCGACGGCGGTGTCACGGTTTGCCTGGCCACCAACAACATCCGAAACGCATTCACACCCTATGGCACTGGCGACCTGTTGCACATTGCACAGCTGGCCATTCCTGCGTGCCACCTGGGCGGCGCGGATGATCAGGCCACCGTGTTGTCGATGCTCACGACAAACCCTGCCAAAGCCTTGGGGTTGAAACACCACGGTTTGGCGGTGGGCAATGATGCCGACCTGGTGCTGGTCGATTGTCGTGCTGTGGCCGATGTCATTCTCGACCTGCCGACACGGTTGATGGTGCTCAAGCGCGGCAAGGTGGTGGCAACGGCTGAGCATCGTAGGTCAGTCGCGTTTTGAGGCCATCTTGAAGATGTTGTAATCAAGCAAGCGCATTTATGGGACGGTCGCTCGTGGGAAGGCTTCTCGAACCAACCCTTCGACTTCGGCCCTGTTCACTAGGCTCTGTACGAAAAGTATGGTCATCCATCGTTGTGGGAGCGGGCTTGCCCCGCGATCTGCGCGCAACGCGGCAGCAAAACCTGGATTCGCGGCGTCTTTGACACTATTTGATATCGGGTATAGGAGCGCTTCGCACTCCATCGCGGGGCAAGCCCGCTCCCACGCTGCTGGTGGTGGTGCAGGCGTGGGAGCGGGCTTGCCCCGCGATTGGCCACAGAAAAGGGCCGCTTGCGGCCCTTTCTATTTACTGCGGGTTTTACTTGTCACCTTCGTGGGTCAGCTCCAGCACCCGATCCACCAGCTTGTAGATCCCGCCGGCGGCTTCGCTGATGGACTTGGCCAGCATGTAGGCCGGGGTGGTCACCAGCTTGCGCTGGGTGTCTTCGACGATGTCATGCACATCGCACTCCTGGTGGGTGCCGCCCATCTTCACCACGGCCGCGCTGGTGCCGGTGTCGTTACCGATGGTGCAGACCACGCCCGGCCCGTAGATCTTGGCGGCCAGGGCTGGCGAGATGCACATCAGGCCGACCGGTTTGCAGGCATCGGCGAAGGCTTCGGCCAGGGCCAGCACGTCGGGGTTAACGCTGCAATTGGCGCCTTCGACGGCGAAGTTGGAGAGGTTCTTCGCGGCGCCGAAACCGCCGGGTACGATCAGCGCATCGAAGTCCTCGACCTTGGCCTCGCGAATGTCTTTCACCTCGCCCCGGGCGATGCGTGCCGACTCGACCAGCACGTTGCGCGACTCGGGCATCTCTTCCCCGGTCAGGTGATCGATCACATGCATCTGCGCAATGTTCGGTGCGAAGCACTGCACCTGGGCGCCGCGCTGGTCGAGGCGCAGCAAGGTGATCACGCTCTCGTGGATTTCGGCGCCGTCATAGACGCCACAGCCGGAAAGGATCACCGCTACTTTCTTGGTCATGCTCATTACTCCAGTGTCGAGGCGCTAAATGTCCTCTAGTTTGGCAGATGTGGCCATAGGGGTTCAGGCAGGCGCGGCCTAATCTCTTGCGACACCCCTGGAGACTGCCGCCGATGGACCTGATTCTGCTGGCTGTGCCGATGTTCATTGCGCTGATCGCCGTAGAGCTGGTCGCCGACCGCGTGCGCGGCCAGCGCAACTATCGACTGGCCGATTCGATCAACAGCCTGAGCACCGGCGTGCTGTCGACCAGCACCGGCCTGCTGACCAAGGGCGTCGGGCTGCTCACCTATGCCCTGGCCTGGGAACATCTGGCGCTGCTGCGCCTGCCGGCCGAGGCCTGGTGGGTGTGGGTGGGTGCTTTCGTGCTCTACGACTTCTGCTATTACTGGCTGCACCGCCTGGGCCACGAGCGCAACGTGCTGTGGGCTGCGCATTCGGTGCATCACCAGAGCGAGGAATACAACCTCACCACGGCGCTGCGCCAGACCAGCAGCGGCTTCATCTTTTCGTGGATCTTCTACCTGCCACTGGCGCTGCTCGGCGTGCCGCCGGTGGTGTTCATCACCGTGGCGTCGCTGAACCTGCTGTATCAGTTCTGGGTGCATACCCGCCATGTGCCCAAGCTGGGCTGGCTCGAATGGGTGCTGATCACGCCGTCCAACCATCGTGTCCACCATGCGCAGAATCCTCGCTACTTGGATTGCAACTACGGCGGAGTGTTCATCTTCTGGGACCGACTGTTCGGCACCTTCCAGGAGGAGGACGACGATGAGCCGGTGATCTTCGGCGTGACCACGCCGCTGGCCAGCTGGAACCCGCTGTGGGCCAACTTGCAGTTCTATGCGCAGCTGTGGGCGGATGCCCGGCGCACCGGCCGCCTGTGGGACAAGCTGCGCATCTGGTTCATGCCAACCGGTTGGCGCCCGGCGGATGTGGCGGCTGCCGATCCGCACCCCAAGCAGGACCTGGCGCGCTTTCGCAAGTTCGCCATCGCGCTGCACGGTATGCAGCAGCTGTACGTGGTTGTGCAGTTCGCGGTCTACGTGGCGCTGGGCAGCTACTTGATGGACGTGGCCGCGCGGGTGCCGTTCTCCGCGCTGTTGCTGGGCTGGGCGGTGATGGCGTTCGGCTTGTTCGCGTTGGGCGCGGCGCTGGAGGACCGGCCTTGGGCAGGGCGCATGGAGCTGCTGCGGCTGCTGCTGAATGCGCCGGCACTGTATCTGGCCGGCGCTTCGGGGTTAGTGCTGGTCACGCCCCTGGCCTGGGGGCTGCTCCTGGCTTACAGCTTGCTCAGCTTGTGCTTGCTGGCCTTCTGCCGCCGCGCGGCGCTCGGCGCGCTGGGTACGGAAGCGCCGGCGCAGCCAGAGCAGCAAGCCCAGGCCCAGCAGGGCGCCGAGCACCCATAGCTCGTACTTCTTGATACTGCCCAGCATGCCTTCGAGGATGGCGCCGAAGTGGTAGGCGGCAAGCCCCAGCGCGAGGGCCCAGACGGCGGCGCCAATACCATTGAGCAGCAGGTAGCGGCGTGGCGGGTAGCCGGACAGGCCGATGGCCACCGGCATCACCGTGCGCAGGCCGTAGACGAAGCGGAAACTCAGGACCCAGAGGTCGGGGTGGCGGCGGATATGCTCCAGCGCCCGGTCACCCATGGCCTGCCAGCGCGGCTTGCGGGCGAGGATCTTGCGCCCGTGGCGGCGGCCCATGAAGTACCACAGCTGATCGCCGGCATAGCTGCCGCAGAACGCCACCAGCACCACCAGCTTGATGTCCATGTATTCGCGGAACGCCAGAAAACCTGCGAGCACGAGAATGGTCTCGCCTTCGAAGAACGTGCCGAGAAACAGGGCGAAATAGCCGAAATCGTTCAGGAATTGTTGAAGCATTTTCTGACGTGCTGGCGAAATGAACGCGCAGCCTACCCCTTCGTGCTCGTTCGGGAAAGTGTCCAAATGTGTCTCGACGTGAACATTTCCTACAAGGACAATGGCTGCGGCCACAAGTCGCAGGGTTGCCCTTGGGTGTAACACAGGCGTCATAATGGCCGCTTATAACTGTCGCGCTCGCCCGCCTGCGCGGGCTCAGGAGTCTGCCGTGAGCTTTACCCCCGCCAACCGTCTGTTTCCTGCCACCCGCCTGCGTCGCAACCGCCGGGACGACTTTTCCCGTCGTCTGGTTCGCGAGAACACCCTGACCGTCGATGACCTGATCCTGCCGGTATTCGTCCTGGACGGCGAAAACCGCCGTGAAGAAGTACCCTCGATGCCGGGCGTCGAACGCCTGTCGATCGACCTGCTGCTCGAAGCCGCACAGGGCTGGGTGGAACTGGGCATTCCGGCGCTGGCGCTGTTCCCGGTAACGCCGACCGAGAAGAAATCCCTCGATGGCGCCGAAGCCTGGAACCCGGACGGTATCGCCCAGCGTGCCACCCGCGCCCTGCGCGCGCGCTTCCCGGAGCTGGGGGTGATCACCGACGTGGCGCTGGACCCGTTCACCACCCACGGCCAGGACGGCATCCTCGATGAAGAGGGTTACGTTCAGAACGACATCACCGTCGATGCCCTGGTGCGCCAGGCCCTGTCCCACGCCGACGCCGGCGCCCAGGTCGTCGCTCCGTCCGACATGATGGACGGCCGCCTCGGTGCAATCCGCGAGGCCCTGGAACTGGCCGGCCACGTCAACGTGCGCATCATGGCCTACTCGGCCAAGTACGCCAGTGCCTACTACGGCCCGTTCCGCGACGCGGTCGGCTCGGCGCTGAACCTGGGCAAGGCCAATAAAGCGTCCTACCAGATGGACCCGGCCAACAGCAACGAAGCCCTGCACGAAGTGGCCCTGGACCTGGCCGAAGGCGCCGACATGGTCATGGTCAAGCCGGGCATGCCGTACCTGGACATCGTCCAGCGGGTGAAAGCCGAGTTCAAGGTGCCGACCTTCGCCTACCAGGTCAGTGGCGAGTACGCCATGCACATGGCCGCGATCCAGAACGGCTGGCTCAGCGAAGCCGTGATCCTCGAATCCCTTACCGCCTTCAAACGTGCAGGTGCCGATGGCATCCTGACGTATTTCGCCGTGCGTGCCGCTCAAATGTTGAGAGGGCAATAACGCCCTCACAGGAACCTCAGATGAATAACGAAGTGCTCACACCTGTCGCGATCAAGGATGCCCAGGCCGTGCCCGAAGAGATGGTGCAGACCCCGCCCGACCTGCCGCCGGCAGCAGAGGCCGAGCCTGCGCCTGTGGTCGAAGCCGTGGCCCCTGCGCCGGCGCCGGCCCCGGCAATCGCCGTGCCGAGCCTGGACGACAGCAGCCTGTACATTCATCGCGAGCTTTCCCAGCTGCAGTTCAACATCCGCGTGCTGGAGCAGGCGCTGGATGAGTCGTACCCGCTGCTTGAGCGGCTGAAGTTCCTGCTGATCTTCTCCAGCAACCTGGACGAGTTCTTCGAGATCCGCGTGGCGGGCCTGAAGAAGCAGATCAACTTCGCCCGTGAGCAGGCGGGGGCCGATGGCCTGCAGCCGCACCAGGCGCTGGCGCGGATCAGCGAGTTGGTGCATTTCGAGGTGGAGCGCCAGTACGCGATCCTCAACGACGTGCTGCTGCCGGAGCTGGAAAAACACCAGATCCGCTTCATCCGCCGGCGTTACTGGACGACCAAGCTCAAGGCCTGGGTGCGCCGCTACTTCCGCGACGAGATCGCGCCGATCATCACCCCGATCGGCCTCGACCCGACCCACCCGTTCCCGCTGCTGGTGAACAAGAGCCTGAACTTCATCGTCGAGCTCGAAGGCGTCGATGCCTTCGGCCGCGACTCGGGCCTGGCGATCATCCCGGCGCCGCGCCTGCTGCCGCGGGTGATCCGTGTGCCGGAAGAGGTCGGCGGCGCTGGCGACAACTATGTGTTCCTGTCGTCGATGATCCACGCCCACGCCGATGACCTGTTCCAGGGCATGAAGGTCAAGGGCTGCTACCAGTTCCGCCTGACCCGTAACGCCGACCTGGCGCTGGACTCCGAAGAGGTCGACGACCTGGCCCGCGCCCTGCGCGGCGAGCTGTTCTCGCGCCGTTACGGCGACGCGGTACGCCTCGAGGTGGCCGACACCTGCCCGAAACACCTGTCCGACTACCTGCTCAAGCAGTTCAGCCTGAGCGAGAGCGAGCTGTACCAGGTCAACGGCCCGGTCAACCTGACCCGTCTGTTCAGCATCACCGGCCTCGACAGCCACCCGGAGCTGCAGTACACGCCGTTCACCCCGGCGATCCCCAAGCTGCTGGTGAATGCCGACAACATCTTCAGCGTGATCGGCAAGCAGGACATCCTGCTGATGCACCCGTTCGAGTCCTTCACCCCGGTGATCGACCTGCTGCGCCAGGCCGCCAAGGACCCGCACGTGCTTGCCGTGCGCCAGACCCTGTACCGTTCGGGCGCCAACTCGGAAATTGTCGACGCTCTGGTGGACGCGGCGCGTAACGGCAAGGAGGTCACTGCGGTGATCGAGCTGCGCGCACGCTTCGACGAAGAGTCCAACCTGCAGATGGCCAGCCGCTTGCAGGCCGCCGGGGCGGTGGTGATCTACGGGGTGGTGGGCTTCAAGACCCACGCCAAGATGATGCTGATCCTGCGCCGCGAGCAGGGTGAGATCGTGCGTTATGCGCACCTGGGTACCGGCAACTACCACGCCGGCAACGCTCGCCTGTACACCGACTACAGCCTGCTGACCTCCGACGACGCCCTCACCGAGGACGTCGGCAAACTGTTCAGCCAGCTGATCGGCATGGGCAAGACCCTGCGCATGAAGAAGCTGCTGCATGCGCCGTTCACCCTGAAGAAGGGCATGCTCGACATGATCGCCCGGGAGACCCAGTTCGCCCTGGACGGGAAGCCTGCGCACATCATCGCCAAGTTCAACTCGCTGACCGATGCCAAGATCATCAAGGCGCTGTACAAGGCCAGCCAGTCGGGCGTGCGCATCGACCTGGTGGTGCGTGGCATGTGCTGCCTGCGCCCGGGCATCCCGGGGGTGTCGCACAACATCCACGTGCGCTCGATCATCGGCCGCTTCCTCGAGCACACGCGGGTGTTCTACTTCCTCAATGGCGGCGAGGAGCAGATCTACCTGTCCAGTGCCGACTGGATGGAGCGCAACCTCGACAAGCGTGTGGAGACCTGCTTCCCGGTGGAAGGCAAGAAATTGCTGCTGCGGGTGAAGAAGGAACTGGAAGGCTACCTGACCGACAACACCCAGGCCTGGACCCTGCAGCCGGACGGGCGCTACGTGCGCAGCTCGCCGACCGGCAACCAGAACCCGCGCAGTGCCCAGGCGACGTTGCTGGAGCGGCTGAGCAACCCGGTGCTGAACGTACGCTAGGTGTGATGGCGAGCCGCTTCCCCTGTGGGAGCGGCTTTAGCCGCGAAGCAGGCGACGCGGTGGATGGCACCGGCTACGCCGGTGTTCGCGGCTAAAGCCGCTCCCACATGGATCGTGGCAAGCGTCGTAACTGTGGGAGCTGGCTTGCCAGCGATGAGGCCAGCACTGACAACACGAGACAGTTGCTCCCACAGGCCCCTGCAAAATCTGGCTTTCAGCGCACGCTGAGCACGAACCCAACCCGAGTCAGCCACTCCGCCTCGTTGGCGAAGTCGGCCTGGGTAAGCTGGTTCTGCTCCAGCCAGCCGTCAGGGAACACCACTTCCAGGCTGTCATCAGCGGCTTGCAGTTCCACCTTTGGCATCTGCTGGGTGCCGCGGATGTGGTGGAACAGGATGGCGAAGCGCAGCAGCACGCACAGGCGAATCAGCTTGACGCCTTCGTCGCCGAACTCGGCGAACTTGTCCTTGGGGATGTTGCGGCGGTGGCCACGCACCAGCAGGGCCATCATCTGCTGGTCCTCGCGGGAGAAGCCCGACAGGTCGGAATGCTCGATCAGGTAGGCGCCGTGCTTGTGGTAGTGATAGTGGGCGATGTCCAGCCCCACTTCGTGCACTTTCGCTGCCCAGCCCAGCAGATCGCGCCAGTTACCCTCTTCAAGGTCCCATGCCTTGGCCACCTGGTCGAAGGCGTGCAAGGCCTTGCGCTCGACGCGCGCGGCCTGGCCCTGGTCGACGTGGTAGCGCTCCATCAGCGAGTTCAGGGTGCGTTCGCGCACGTCTTCATGGTGGTGGCGGCCCAGCAGGTCGAACAGCACGCCTTCACGCAGGGCGCCGTCGCAGTGGTCCATGCGTGCCAGTTCCAGGGCGTCGAAGATGGCCTCCAGGATTGCCAGGCCGGCAGGGAAGATCGCCCGGCGGTCGGGCTTGACCCCTTCGAAGTCGATCTTGTCGGTTTCGCCGAGCTTGAACAGTTTGCGCTTGACCCAGGCCAGGCCCTCGGCGTTGACCTCGCCGTTGCCCAGGCCGCCGGCCTTGATCGCCGCGCCGATGGCCCGGATGGTACCGGACGAGCCGATGGCCTCGTCCCAGGTCAGGCGGTGCAGGGCGTTCTCGATGCTCATCAGCTCCAGGCGTGCGGCGGTGTAGGCCTGGGCATAGCGCGCCGGGGTGACCTTGCCATCGCGGAAGTAGCGCTGGGTGAAGCTGACGCAGCCCATCTGCAGGCTTTCGCGCAGCAGTGGCTCGAAGCGCTGGCCGATGATGAATTCGGTGCTGCCGCCGCCGATGTCGGCAACCAGGCGCTTGCCGGGGGTGTCGGCGAGGGTGTGGGAAACCCCCAGGTAGATCAGGCGCGCTTCTTCACGGCCGGAGATGACCTCGACCGGGTGGCCGAGAATGGCTTCGGCGCGCAGGATGAATTCATTGCGGTTACGCGCTTCGCGCAGGGCGTTGGTGCCGACGATGCGCACTGCACCGGCGGGCATGCCGTTGATCAGTTGGGCGAAGCGCTTGAGGCACTCCAGGCCCCGTTGCATGGCTTCTTCGCTGAGCTTGCGCTCTTCGTCGATGCCGGCAGCGAGCTGAACCTTCTCCCCGAGCCGCTCAAGAATGCGGATTTCCGTGTGATGGGCCTTGGCCACGACCATATGGAAGCTGTTGGAGCCCAGGTCGATGGCGGCGATCAGAGACAGGTTCTTCGCGGTGGTATGCGGCATGGTCTGGGGGTTCTCGGTCGTTAACCTGGCAATCGTGCCACGATCGTGGCCATCCGCCAACGCGCAGCACTGCAAGGCTTTGATGCATGGCAATGTGATAGCGATGTTATGACGGTGATATGACAGTTTCGATTCGTGGGGTCTTGCACAACTATAGATACAGTCAATCGTCCGTGGCTTCCTGTAGCCAGCCGGTGCCGCTATGATGGGCAACGTTTTTTATTGCTTACGACCTTGGAGATTTCCATGAGCGACAAAATCAAACACGTCACCGACGCCAGCTTCGAAGCCGATGTACTGAAGGCTGAAGGCGCGGTGCTGGTCGACTACTGGGCTGAATGGTGCGGCCCATGCAAGATGATCGCTCCGGTACTGGACGCCATCGCCGAAGACTACGCAGGCAAGCTGGTCGTCGCCAAGCTGAACATCGACGAAAACCAGGAAACCCCCGCCAAGCACGGCGTGCGCGGCATCCCGACGCTGATGCTGTTCAAGAACGGCAACGTCGAGGCTACCAAGGTCGGCGCCCTCTCCAAATCGCAGCTGCAGGCGTTCATCGACGCCAACCTGTGATGTGAAAAGCCCCGCAAATGCGGGGCTTTTTTTATCTGCCGCAGTTGCTCCGCGTGGGAACGGGCTTGCCCCGCGATGGCGCCAGCCCAGATAAAAACCTGTCGATATGTGTGGTCAAAACCACTAGACGTCGAAAAAAGCAAGTGTTACATTCGGCCTCGCACTGCTTCTTTCAGTGCCCTCTGCACGCCGTCGCCGAAGCATCCCAATTCGAATCAGTACGCGATCCTGTCGCCATCTAGCGGCGCGGCCTCATTAAGCCAAAGCTTAACTCTCTCCCTTCTTACATGATTACGTCACTCCCCTTATGAACCTGACTGAACTCAAGCAAAAGCCGATTACCGATCTTTTGGAAATGGCCGAACAGATGGGCATCGAAAACATGGCCCGTTCGCGCAAACAGGACGTGATTTTCGCCCTGTTGAAGAAGCACGCGAAAAGCGGCGAAGAGATCTCGGGTGACGGCGTGCTGGAGATTCTCCAGGATGGTTTCGGTTTCCTGCGTTCCGCCGATGCCTCTTACCTGGCCGGCCCCGACGATATCTACGTTTCGCCCAGCCAGATCCGTCGCTTCAACCTGCGCACCGGCGACACCATCGTTGGCAAGATCCGCCCACCGAAGGAAGGGGAGCGTTACTTCGCCCTGTTGAAGGTCGACACGATCAACTTCGATCGCCCGGAAAACGCGAAGAACAAGATCCTGTTCGAAAACCTGACGCCGCTGTTCCCGAACAAGCGTCTGAAGATGGAAGCCGGCAACGGCTCCACCGAAGACCTCACCGGTCGCGTCATCGACCTGTGCGCTCCAATCGGCAAAGGCCAGCGTGGCCTGATCGTCGCGCCGCCAAAAGCCGGTAAGACGATCATGCTGCAGAACATCGCGGCCAACATCACCCGCAACAACCCCGAGTGCCACCTGATCGTCCTGCTGATCGACGAGCGCCCGGAAGAAGTGACCGAGATGCAGCGCACCGTGCGCGGCGAAGTGGTCGCCTCCACCTTCGACGAGCCACCAACCCGCCACGTGCAGGTTGCCGAAATGGTCATCGAGAAGGCCAAGCGCCTGGTCGAGCACAAGAAGGATGTGGTCATCCTGCTCGACTCCATCACCCGTCTGGCCCGTGCCTACAACACCGTGATTCCGAGCTCCGGCAAGGTACTGACCGGTGGTGTCGATGCCCACGCCCTGGAGAAGCCGAAGCGCTTCTTCGGTGCCGCGCGTAACATCGAAGAGGGCGGCTCGCTGACCATCATCGCCACCGCGCTGGTCGAGACCGGCTCGAAGATGGACGAAGTGATCTACGAAGAGTTCAAGGGTACCGGCAACATGGAGCTGCCACTGGACCGCCGTATCGCCGAGAAGCGTGTGTTCCCGGCCATCAACATCAACAAGTCCGGCACCCGCCGCGAAGAGTTGCTGACCGCCGACGACGAACTGCAGCGCATGTGGATCCTGCGCAAGCTGCTGCACCCGATGGACGAAATCGCCGCCATCGAGTTCCTGGTCGACAAGCTCAAGCAGACCAAGACCAACGACGAGTTCTTCCTGTCGATGAAGCGCAAGTAAGCTTCGCGTCTGGCTGCAACTGGGGCTGCTGTGCAGCCCTTCGCGGGTAAACCCGCTCCCACAGGGTCCGTGCGATCTGTTTGGGAGCGGGTTCACCCGCGAAGGGTCGCGCAGCGGCCCCAAGTCATTTTTGGCCTTTACCCCTTCAACGGCGCTACACTCTGCCCCCCGACCGACATGCCCCCACACGAGGCCCTTGCATGCAGTATCGCGATTTGCGCGACTTCATCCGTGGCCTGGAACAGCGCGGTGAACTCAAGCGCATCCAGGTTCCCATCTCCCCTGTCCTGGAAATGACCGAAGTCTGCGACCGCACCCTGCGCGCCAAGGGCCCGGCATTGCTGTTCGAAAAACCCACCGGTTTCGACATCCCGGTACTGGGCAACCTGTTCGGCACCCCCGAGCGCGTGGCCATGGGCATGGGCGCCGAGTCGGTCAGCGAGCTGCGCGAAATCGGCAAGCTGCTGGCGTTCCTCAAGGAGCCCGAGCCGCCGAAGGGCTTGAAGGACGCCTGGTCGAAACTGCCGATCTTCAAGAAGGTCGTGTCGATGGCGCCGAAGGTGGTCAAGGACGCGGTGTGCCAGGAGGTGGTGGTCGAGGGCGATGACGTCGACCTCGGGCAACTGCCGATCCAGCACTGCTGGCCGGGCGACGTGGCGCCACTGATCACCTGGGGCCTGACCGTCACCCGCGGCCCGAACAAGGACCGGCAGAACCTGGGTATCTATCGCCAGCAGGTGATCGGCCGCAACAAGGTCATCATGCGCTGGCTGAGCCACCGCGGCGGTGCCCTCGACTACCGCGAGTGGTGCGAGAAGCACCCTGGCCAACCCTTCCCGGTGGCCGTGGCCCTGGGGGCGGACCCGGCGACTATCCTCGGTGCCGTGACCCCGGTCCCGGACACCCTGTCCGAATACGCCTTCGCCGGCCTGCTGCGCGGTAACCGCACCGAGCTGGTGAAATGCCGTGGCAGTGACCTGCAGGTGCCGGCCACCGCCGAGATCATCCTTGAAGGTGTGATCCACCCGGGCGAAATGGCCCCGGAAGGGCCGTACGGCGACCACACCGGTTACTACAACGAGGTGGACAGCTTCCCGGTGTTCACCGTCGAGCGCATCACCCATCGGCAAAAGCCGATCTACCACAGCACCTACACCGGCCGCCCGCCTGATGAGCCGGCGATCCTCGGCGTGGCGCTGAACGAAGTGTTCGTGCCGATTCTGCAGAAGCAGTTCCCCGAGATCGTCGACTTCTACCTGCCGCCCGAAGGCTGCTCGTACCGCATGGCGGTGGTGACCATGAAAAAGCAGTACCCAGGCCACGCCAAGCGCGTAATGCTGGGTGTCTGGTCGTTCCTGCGACAGTTCATGTACACCAAGTTCGTTATCGTCACCGACGACGATATCAACGCCCGCGACTGGAACGATGTGATCTGGGCCATCACCACGCGCATGGACCCCAAGCGTGATACGGTGATGATCGACAACACCCCCATCGATTACCTCGACTTCGCGTCGCCGGTATCGGGGCTGGGGTCGAAGATGGGCCTGGATGCCACGCACAAATGGCCGGGCGAGACTACACGCGAATGGGGCCGGGTCATCGTCAAGGACGAGGCCGTCACCCGCCGTATCGATGAGCTGTGGGATCAGTTGGGAATAGATTGATGCAGGTAACCTTGCAGCCGTCCGGCGCGGTGCTGGCGGTGGAACCGGGCGAAAGGATTCTGGATGCGGCGCGGCGCCTGGGCTACGACTGCCCGAACAGCTGCCGTAACGGCAACTGCCATGTCTGCGCCGCGCTGTTGGTGGAAGGGCGTATCCGCCAGGAAGGCGTCATTCGCGATCACGGTGAGCTGTTCACCTGCATCGCCGAGCCGCTGGAGGACTGTGTCTTGCTGTGGGACGGTGTGCTGGCCCTGGGCGAGCTGCCGGTGCGCAAACTGGCCTGCACCGTCAGCGAGTGCGTCGACGTCGGTGGCGATGTCTGGCGCGTGCGCCTGCGCGCACCCGCTGGCAAGCCGCCGCGTTACCACGCAGGGCAATACCTGATGATCGAGCGTGAAGGGGCGGACAAGGCCGCTTTCTCGCTGGCCTCTGCGCCCCATGGCGGGCGTGAGCTGGAGCTGCATGTGCTGGCTCGCGAAAGCAGCGCCGTGCAGTTGATCGAGCAGTTGCGACGCAATGGCCTGGCGCGCATCGAGCTGCCCTTCGGTGATGCGCATCTGGCCGAACTGCCCGATGGCCCGTTGGTGCTGATTGCCGCCGGTACCGGCATGGGCCAGATGCACAGCCTGGTCGAGCACTGCCGCGCCCAGGGCTTCAAGCACCCGGTGCACCTGTACTGGGGCGTGCGGCGGCCCGAGGACTTCTACCAGATCGAGCACTGGGCCGAGTGGGAGCGCCTGCCCAACCTGTTCCTGCACAAGGTGGTCAGCGACCTGTGCGGTTGGGAAGGGCGTTGCGGCCTGTTGCACGAAGCGGTCTGCGAAGACATCGGCGATCTCAACCAGGTGCATGTGTACGCCAGTGGCTCACCGAACATGGTCTACGCCACCCTCGATGCCCTGGTAGAAGCCGGCATGGACCCGCATCGCATGCGCGCCGACGTGTTCGCCTACGCGCCGCGCGGTTGAAAGAGCACGGCACGCCGCAAGGGCGTGCCATGTTTAATAACCAACCTATTTAAAGTCGGATATATAGCGGTAACTCTTGCCGTTGCAGAAAATAACTTTCGCTATACTCGCAATATCTGTTTCCGTTCGGCGGAAGATAGAATGAAACTTCGCATTCAGGCTTGAGTGCCTGGTACGTTTTGTCTTAGCTTGTCATCAGGCCTGAGCGCAAAGCCCTCGTGGGAGCGGGCTTGCCCCGCGAAGGCATGGGTACAGGCAGCGCACACCGCTTTTCGGTAGTTCACAGGGAATAATGGCGGCAGCTCATGTCGACACTTGAAAGTTTGTCCTGGCAAATCTCATATCCCCCGTCACTCGATTTCGGGCAGCAATTGACCCGCGAACAACTGCAGCACTCGATGCAGCAAACAATGGCCCAGCACACGGGTGGCCCGGTGTGGCTGTTCGCCTATGGCTCGTTAATCTGGCGCCCTGAGTGCAATTCGGTCGAGCGCCAGCGGGCGCGGGTGCATGGTTATCACCGTGGCCTTTACCTCTGGTCTCACGAACATCGCGGCACCCCGGAATGCCCTGGGCTGGTGTTCGGCCTTGATCGTGGCGGTTCGTGCAGCGGTTTCGCCTACCGCCTGGACGAGAGCAACCTGGACGATTCGCTGATGGCCCTGTGGCAACGCGAGATGCCTTATCCGGCCTATCGCCCGCACTGGCTCAGTTGCCGCCTGGGTGACGGCAGCAAGGTGCAGGCCCTGGGTTTTGTGCTGGAAAGGCACCTGCCGTGCTACGCGGGTAACCTGCCAGACACCCTGTTCAGCCAGATCCTCGCCAGCGCCACCGGGCGCTATGGCACCACGCGCGAATATGTGGAGCAGACGCTCAATGCCCTGCGCAGCCACCAGATGCCGGATCGCAACCTGGAGGCGCGGTTCAGGCGCTGCCATAACCTGCGTGAGGTCTGATCGCGGGGCAAGCCCGCTCCCACGCCAAGGGCCGAGATCGAGCTGCCCCGCGATGAGGTCTATCGGGCCACCATCACCAACTTGCCCACCGCCTGGCGCTGCGCCAGCCGCTCGATCGCCGCCCCCCCTTCAGCCAATGCATAGGTCTGCGATACCAACGGCTTCAGCTTACCCTCGGCATGCCAGGCAAACAGCTGGCGGAAGTTGGCCGCGTTGTCCTCCGGCTGGCGCTGGGCGAACGCTCCCCAGAACACCCCGATCACTGCCGCGCCCTTGAGCAGCGCCAGGTTCACCGGCAGCTGCGGGATCGTGCCGCTGGCAAAGCCCACCACCAGCAGCCGCCCGTTCCATGCCAAGCCGCGCACGGCCTGGTCGAACAGCGCGCCGCCCACCGGGTCGTAGACCACGTCCACCCCCTGGCCGCCGGTCAGGCGCTTGATCTCGTCCTTCAGGCTGGCCTGGCTGTAGTCGATCAGTTCATCGGCCCCGGCTGCCTTGGCCACCGCCAGCTTGTCGGCGCTGCTGGCGGCAGCGATCACCCGAGCACCCAGGGCCTTGCCGATTTCCACCGCCGCCAGGCCCACGCCCCCGGAGGCGCCCAGCACCAACAGGGTCTCGCCGGCCTTGAGCTGGCCGCGCTGGGTCAGCGCGTGCATCGAGGTGCCGTAGGTCATGCCGAAGGCGGCGGCGGTGGTGAAGTCCATGCTCGCGGGGATCGGCAACACGTTGTAGAACGGCACCGCCACCTGCTCGGCGAAGGCACCCCAGCCGGTCAGGGCCATGACCCGGTCACCGACCTTGAACGCGCCGGCCTTCTCGCCGACCGCTGCGACCACGCCGGCCGCCTCACCACCGGGCGAGAACGGCAGGGGCGGCTGGAACTGGTACTTGCCTTCGATGATCAGGGTGTCGGGAAAGTTGACCCCGGCGGCATGCACCTCGAGCAGGATCTCGTTCTTCTTCGGCGCGGGGCTGGCGACCTCTTCCAGAACAAGGTCCCGCGCCGGGCCCAGGGCTTTGCACAACAAGGCTTTCATCAGGGCTATTCCTTTGCGTGTGGTGGCCGATAAGTGTAGGAGGGCCGTTTGGCGGGTCAACGAGCATGGCCCGCCCTGATGTGCCGGCATAAGCCCGGGCTTGGGTTTGCCCGGCGCGCTGGGTAAGCTGGCGCCAACTGTATTGAGGAGCGTAATTGGTGAAAGCGTGGATCTTGATGGTGCTGGCCCTGATGCTGCCAGCCGCGGCGATGGCCGAGGAGGCCAAGGAAGGGGCGCCCAAGGTGAGCTATATCAGCCTCAGCCCGCCCTTCGTCGGCAACTATGCCCTCGACGGCAGCCCCAAGCTGCGTGTGTTCAAGGCCGACGTTGCCCTGCGCGTGACCGGCGATGCCGCCGCCGCGGCGGTCAAGCACCACGAGCCGCTGATCCGCAACCAGCTGGTGGCGCTGTTCACCCAGCAGGGTGTGGACAACATGAGCAACGTCGAAGCCAAGGAAAAACTGCGCCAGGACGCGCTCAAGCAAGTGCAGCAGGTGATGGAAGCCGAAGAGGGCAAGCCGATCGTCGAGGACCTGCTGTTCAACAACCTGATCGTGCAGTGATCAACGGCCCAGGGCGATGATCGCCGCCCACTGGGCCGCGGTCACCGGCATCACCGACAGGCGGCTGCCCTTCTGCACCAGCGGCAGTTCTTCGAGGGCGG
This sequence comes from Pseudomonas sp. GZD-209, assembly GCF_049310485.1. Taxonomy (NCBI): domain Bacteria; kingdom Pseudomonadati; phylum Pseudomonadota; class Gammaproteobacteria; order Pseudomonadales; family Pseudomonadaceae; genus Pseudomonas; species Pseudomonas sp. GZD-209. Next base: position 75,207 of record NZ_JBMOWQ010000011.1, on the reverse strand, counting down.
CCTGCTGTTTGAGCAGGCCCAGGCCGAGTACCTGGCGGAAGGTCTGCACATGCTCTACGTCCACGGCGCTCCAGGGGTTCTTGTCGGCGCTGGCCTTGGGGTCGTGATAGTGGCTGGCAGGGTCCAGCGCGGTCGGGTCCGGGTAGGCGGCGGCGCTGATCCGGGCAATACCGGCCACGCCGGGTTGCGGGCAGCTGGAGTGATAGAAGAAAAACTCGTCACCGACGCTCATGGCCCGCAGAAAGTTGCGCGCCTGGTAGTTGCGTACCCCATCCCAGCGGGCGCTGCCGAGCCTTGCCAAGCCTTCGATGGAGAGCTCGTCGGGCTCGGATTTCATCAGCCAATAGGCCATGGATACTGCTCCTGAAAGGGTTTGAAATAACTCGTTGCATCAAACCGACAGCCGGTTGGCGTCAACGTTTGCGTGTGGGCTCACGTTGGCGGAAAATGCGCCGATTTTAAAGACAGACGCTCCGGCCGCCACCCATAAAGGCGCCGAGCACGCACAGTTTGCCTAGGGGGGCATTCGATGAAACAACGTAAACCGGACCTGCTCTGGATCCTCGCCTTCATTTTCGGCCTGGGCGTGGTGACTACCGGTTATGCGCAAGGTCTGTGGGAACGCAAGCTGGACGCCGCCAGCCAGCAGATGCCGGTCGACCCGGCGCAACAGCAGCGCTGATCCACATTTTCGAGCCTGATCACCTCGGCGCCAGGTACCTGTCACGGTCCGAGACCGTCCCCCGCAGCGGTACATCCCAGCTGGCCTGAGTGAGGCGTTCGACCTTCTGGCATTCGTGCGCCAGCCCCAGCAGCAGCGGTTTTTTCCAAGCCTTGCGCCGCCCCAGATAGGCCAGGCTGCGGTCATAGAAACCACCACCCATACCCAATCGCCCCCCCATTTCATCGAAACCGACCAGCGGCAGCAGGATCAGGTCCAGCGCCCAGACGGGTCGTTGGCGCTTGCGCTCGATCATCGGCTCCGAGATCCGGAAGCGATTAGGCCTTAGTTTCTCGCCCTGCTCGAAGCGCTGAAACACCATGCGCGTGCGTGGCCAGGCGTGCAGCACCGGCAGGTAGACGCGCTTGCCGCGCTTGTGCGCCTCGCGCAACAGCAGGCGCGGGTCGATCTCGCCGTCGTTGGGCAGGTACAGGGCAATGTGGCGGGCGCGGCGGAACAACGGATCCTGCGCCAGCTGGCGGTACAGGCCAAGGGCGGCCTGGCTTTGCTGGGCGGGTGTGAGGGCGCGGCGCGCATTGCGCAGCAGGCGGCGAAGCTGGGGGCGGGTGAGCGGCGCGGTGTCGGTCATGGCACGGGCGATCCCTGAAGAAACGAAAAGCCCGCCGTTGGAGGCGGGCAGTTCTGAATGCAGGCTCCCCGACAAGACCGCTATCGGTGTAGCCCTTGAACCCGAAAGTTCAAGGTGGAGATTGCAGGGGGCGTTAAGGCTTTCCGTCGGGCGGACATGCACACCGGCCCCAGCGTGCAACCCCCGTGGTTGTGCGTATCGGCTCAGGGACATAACCGACTGGCGCATCCCCCAGGGAGTGGCGCCAGTATACCAATCTCAATCGTTTTTGCTAACCGGATCGTCGGACAGCGCCTGATCGACCCGTTCCAGCAGGTCGCGCACCTGCTCACGGGTGGTGCCGCCACTGCTGGCCGCTTCCGGTCGGTCCTGGCGGTGCAGCAGCTCGTGGGTGATGTTCAGGGCAGCCATGACCGCGATGCGGTCGGCGCCGATCACTTTGCCGCTGCTGCGGATCTCGCGCATCTTGCCGTCGAGGTAACGGGCGGCGCCGACCAGGTTGTTGCGCTCCTCGGGCGGGCAGATGATCGAGTATTCCTTGTCGAGGATCTGGACGGTGACGCTATTGCTTGAACTCATGAGTCTTGCTCCAGGGCCTTGAGGCGCAGGATCATCGATTCGATCTTGCGCTTGGCGATCTCGTTCTTTTCGATGAGGTGGGCGCGCTCCTCGCGCCAGGTTTTTTCCTGCGCTACTAAGAGTGCGTTTTGCCGTTTTAGTTGCTCGACCCGCTCGATCAGCGACTCGAACCGGCTCATCAGCGCTTGCAGGTCGTTCTCTTGCATGGGTTGCACTCGATTCGCTCCATCGTCGACTCACCTTGCGATCATGCCCGCACAGTCGCCACGCGGCCAGTGCTGATGGTCTTGGCGCGCCTGCCGGTGCTAGGATACAAGGCCTTCATTCTAGTCATTGCGCCGTCTGGCGCCTAGCTGCCCATGCCCAATACCCAATCGCCCTACATCGCCTTCGCCATGCTGCTGTCCAGCAATGGCCACCCTGTCACCCCGGCCGAGCTGCATGGCCTGCTGATCGGCCGCAGCTGCGCCGGTGCCGGCTTCGATGCCGATGCCTGGCTGGCCGACGCCGCCCAACTGCTGGAAACCGAACCCGGCGACACGGTTCGCAATGCCCTGATCGGCCTGCAGGAGATGGTCAAGGCCGAGCTGACCGGCGAAGACGTCGCCATCGTGCTGCTGCTGCCTTCCGACGATGCCGCACTGAGCGACCGCGCCACCGCGTTGGGCCAGTGGTGCCAGGGCTTCATCGCCGGTTTCGGTTTGAACGCCGGCGGCAAGGACCTGTCCACCGATGCCAAGGAAGTGCTCCAGGACCTGGTAGCCATCTCGCAAGTCCAGGAAGCGCTGGAAGAGTCCGAGGACGGCGAGAGCGACTACATGGAAGTCATGGAGTACCTGCGTGTCGCGCCGCTGCTGCTGTACACCGAGCTGGCCGCACCGGCCGCGCCCGCGCCCAAGCCATCGCTGCACTGATCGATTCGGGGTCGTTTGCCCATGAGCCACATACCCAAGGCGGAGTACGCCCGTCGGCGCAAGGCGCTGATGGCGCAGATGGTCCCCAACAGCATCGCCATCCTGCCCGCCGCCGCCGTTGCCATCCGCAACCGCGACGTCGAGCACGTCTATCGCCAGGACAGCGACTTCCAGTACCTCAGCGGCTTCCCCGAGCCCGAGGCGGTGATTGCCCTGATTCCCGGCCGCGAGCATGGCGAGTACGTGCTGTTCTGCCGTGAACGCAACCCTGAGCGCGAGCTGTGGGATGGCTTGCGCGCCGGCCAGGACGGCGCGATGCGCGACTTCGGTGCCGACGATGCCTTCCCCATCACCGATATCGACGAGATCCTGCCTGGCCTGATCGAAGGCCGCGAGCGGGTCTACAGCGCCATGGGCAGCAACCCCGAGTTCGACCGCCGGCTGATGGACTGGATCAACGTGATCCGCTCCAAGGCCCGCCTGGGCGCGCAGCCACCGAACGAATTCGTTGCCCTGGATCATCTGCTGCACGACATGCGCCTGTATAAATCGGCGGCGGAAGTGAAAGTCATGCGCGAGGCCGCGGCGATCTCGGCGCGGGCCCATGTACGGGCCATGCAGGCCTGCCGCGCCGGGCTGCACGAATACAGCCTGGAAGCCGAGCTGGACTACGAGTTCCGCAAAGGTGGGGCGAAGATGCCGGCCTACGGCTCGATCGTCGCGGCCGGGCGCAACAGCTGCATCCTGCATTACCAGCAGAACGACGCGCCGCTCAAGGACGGTGACCTGGTGCTGATCGACGCCGGTTGCGAGATCGACTGCTACGCCAGCGACATCACCCGCACCTTCCCGGTCAGCGGGCGTTTTTCGCCGGAGCAGAAGGCGATCTACGAACTGGTGCTCGCGGCCCAGGCCGCGGCCTTCGCGGTGATCGCCCCCGGCAAGCACTGGAACCATGCCCACGAGGCCACCGTGCGGGTGATCACCGAGGGCCTGGTGGAGCTGGGCCTGCTCAAGGGCGAGGTACAGGCCCTGATCGACAGCGAGGCCTACCGCGCCTTCTACATGCACCGTGCCGGGCACTGGCTGGGCATGGATGTGCACGACGTGGGCGAATACAAGGTCGGTGGCCAGTGGCGCGTGCTCGAACCGGGCATGGCCCTGACCGTCGAGCCGGGCATCTACATTGCCGCCGACAACCAGAACGTCGCGAAGAAATGGCGCGGCATCGGCGTAAGGATCGAAGACGACGTGGTAGTCACCAGGCAAGGTTGTGAAATCCTCACCTCGGGCGTACCGAGAACCATCGCCGAGATCGAAGCGCTGATGCTCGATGCCCGCAAGGCTGTGGCATGAGCCGGGTCAACCTGGCGATCATCGGTGGCGGGCTGGTTGGCGCCAGCCTTGCACTCACGCTCCAGGCCGGGGCCAAGGCCCGCGGCTGGAAAATCCTGCTGATCGAGCCGTTCGCCCCGGGCGACAGCTTCCAACCCAGCTACGACGCGCGCTCCTCGGCGCTGTCCTACGGCACCCGGCAGATCTACGAGCAGTTGGGCTTGTGGCAGGCCATCAGCCGCCGCGCCGAGCCGATCAGCCAGATCCAGGTGTCCGACCGTGGCCGCTTTGGCGCCACCCGCCTGGATGCGCTCGAAGAGGGCGTGCCAGCGCTGGGTTACGTGGTCGAGAACGCCTGGCTCGGCCAGTGCCTGTGGCAAGCCATCGACAATGAGGTGGTGAGCTGGCGCTGCCCGGCCGAGGTCAAGGCGATGCAGGCCGTCGCCGGCGGCTACCGCCTGCAACTGGACGACGACACTTCGCTGGAGTGCGACTTGGCAGTGCTGGCCGACGGCGGCCGCTCTGGCTTGCGTGAACAGTTGGGCATCCACGTGCGCAGCACGCCCTATGATCAGAGCGCGCTGATCGCCAACATCACCCCGGGCGAGGCCCACCGCGGCCAGGCGTTCGAGCGCTTTACCGAGCAAGGCCCGATGGCGTTGCTGCCGTTGCCGGAAAACCGCTGTGCGCTGGTCTGGACCCGCCAGGGCATGGATGCCCGACGCCTGGCCGAGCTTGACGAGCGCAGCTTCCTGCGTGAACTGCAGGACGCCTTCGGCTACCGTCTCGGCGCCTTGCGTCAGGTGGGCGCAAGGCACCTGTACCCGCTGGCGCTGGTCGAGGCCCAGGAGCAGGTGCGTCCGCACCTGGTGGTGCTCGGCAACGCCGCCCACAGCCTGCACCCGATTGCCGGCCAGGGCTTCAACCTGTCGCTGCGTGACGTGCAGTCGCTGGCCGACGCGCTGCTGGCCGGCCCGCAACAACCCGGCGACCTGGCCACCTTGCAGGCCTACCAGCAGCGCCAGCGGCTCGACCAGGCGCTGACCATCGGCTTCTCCGACCAGGTCACCCGCGTGTTCGGCAGCAACCAGCCACTGATCACCACCGGGCGCAACCTCGGCCTGCTGGGCCTCGACCTGTTGCCACCGGCAAAAAGCTGGTTCGCCCGCCAGGCCATGGGCCTCGGCACCCGCCCTGACCCGCGGGGCCGCCCATGAGCGATCCCCGCAAGCTCGCGCGCAAGGCCCGCCTGCTGCGCTGGCTGCTCAACTGCTACCCGCCCTACCTGGGCGCCGGCATCCGTGTCCAGGCCATCAGCCCGGACATGCGCAGCGTCAAGGTGCGCATGAAACTGACGCGGTGGAACCGCAACTACGTCGGTACCCAGTTCGGCGGCAGCCTGTACTCGATGGTCGACCCGTTCTACATGCTGCTGCTGATCGAGCAGCTGGGGCGTGAATACATCGTCTGGGACAAGGCCGCCAGCATCGATTTCATCTCGCCGGGCAAGGGCCCGGTGTACGCCGAATTCCACGTCGACGACGCGCTGCTGGACGAGATTCGCCAGCAGACCGCCAGCGGCAAGAAATACCTGCCCAGGTTGCAGGTGGAGATCCGCGATGGCGCCGGCGAGCTGGTGGCGCGGGTCGACAAAACCCTATATGTGCGGCTCAAGCCGCAAGCGAGGCAGGCGTAAGGCATGGAAATGCGCGCAGATCTGTTGATTGTCGGTGCCGGTATGGTCGGCAGCGCCCTGGCCCTGGCCCTGCGCCACAGTGGCCTGGAAATCCTCCTGCTCGATGGCGGCCCGCTGTCGGTCAAGCCTTTCGATGCCGAGGCGCCGTTCGAGCCGCGGGTCAGTGCGCTGTCGGCGGCCAGCCAGCGCATCCTTGAGCGCCTTGGCGCCTGGGACGGCATCGCCCGGCGGCGGGTCTCGCCGTACTCGGACATGCATGTCTGGGATGGCAGTGGCACCGGGCAGATCCACTTCTCGGCGGCCAGCGTGCATGCTCAGGTGCTCGGCCACATTGTCGAGAACCGGGTCATCCAGGATGGCCTGCTGGAGCGCCTGCACGACAGCGACGTCGGCCTGCTGGCCAACGCTCGCCTGGAACAGCTGCGCCGCTCCGGTGACGAGTGGCTGCTGACCCTCGCCGATGGCCGCACACTGCGAGCGCCGCTGGTGATCGCCGCCGACGGCGCCAATTCGGCGGTGCGCCGCCTGGCCGGTTGCGAAACCCGTGAGTGGGATTACCTGCACCACGCCATCGTCACCAGCGTGCGTTGCAGCGAAGCGCACCGCACCACGGCCTGGCAGCGTTTCACCGACGAAGGCCCGCTGGCCTTCCTGCCGCTCGATCGTGATGGCAAGCAGGACTGGTGCTCGATCGTCTGGTCGACCACTCCGGAGCAGGCCGAGCAGGCCATGGCGATGGACGACGCGGCGTTCTGCACTGCGCTGGAGCGGGCTTTCGAGGGGCGTCTGGGCGCGGTGCTGGAAGCGGACCCGCGGGTGTGTGTACCGCTGCGCCAGCGCCATGCCAAGCGTTATGTGGAGGAGGGCCTGGCGTTGATTGGCGATGCCGCCCACACCATTCACCCGCTGGCGGGGCAGGGGGTCAACCTGGGCTTCCTCGATGCCGCGGTGCTGGCCGAGGAGCTGGTGCGCGCCACCGAGCGTGGCGAGCGTCTGGCTGATGTGAAGGTATTGAGCCGCTACGAGCGCCGGCGCATGCCGCACAACCTGGCGCTGATGGCGGCGATGGAGGGCTTCGAGCGATTGTTCCAGGCCAACCCGCTGCCGTTGCGCTGGTTGCGTAACAGCGGCTTGAAGCTGGTGGAGCAGATGCCTGAGGCCAAGGCGATGTTCGTGCGTCAGGCGCTGGGGTTGTCTGGGGACCTGCCGGAGCTGGCCAGGGCCTGAGGTTCAATCGCGGGGGGAAACCCAATCCCCACCAAACCCCGTGGGGGAGGGGCGTCCCCCTAACTTTTCAAGCCAAGGGAAAATCCTCCCCCCCCCCCATTTTTGGGGGGGTGTTTTCCCCCCGCGATTGTTTGCAACATCTGGTAACTGCTCGGCAGGTGAGCCAGAAAATGGGATTCACTACCATTCGCACCTCTCATATCAGCGAGGAGTGCCCCCCATGTTGCCCCGCAAACCCCTACTGGCCGCCCTGGCCCTCACGCTGTTCGGCGGCACCGCCCAGGCGGCGGACGAAGTGGTGGTGTACTCCTCGCGCATCGACGAGCTGATCAAGCCGGTATTCGACGCCTACACCGCCAAGACCGGCGTCAAGGTCAAGTTCATCACCGACAAGGAAGCGCCGCTGATGCAGCGCATCAAGGCCGAGGGCCAGAACGGCGTGGCCGACCTGCTGCTCACCGTCGATGCCGGCAACCTCTGGCAAGCCGAGCAGATGGGCATCCTGCAGCCGATCAAGTCGGACATCATCGACAAGAACATCCCCGCGCAATACCGCGCCTCGTCCCACGACTGGACTGGCCTGAGCTTGCGTGCGCGGACCATCGTCTACTCCACCGAGCGCGTGAAACCGTCCGAGCTGAGCACCTACGAAGCCCTGGCCGACAAGCAGTGGGAAGGCCGCCTGTGCCTGCGTACGGCGAAGAAGGTCTACAACCAGTCGCTGACCGCCACGCTGATCCAGAACCACGGCGAGGCTGAGACTGAAAAGCTGGTCAAAGGCTGGGTCAACAACCTGTCCACCGACGTGTTCTCCGACGACACCGCACTGCTCAATGCCATCGCCGCCGGCCAGTGCGACGTGGGCATCGTCAACACCTACTACTACGGCCGCCTGCACAAAGAGAAGCCTGACCTGCCAGTGAAGCTGTTCTGGCCCAACCAGGGCGACCGTGGCGTGCACGTCAACCTGTCGGGTATCGGCCTGACCAAGCATGCACCGCACCCGGAAGCGGCGAAGAAGCTGGTGGAGTGGATGACCGGCGAAGAAGCGCAGAAACTGTTCGCCGACATCAACCAGGAGTTCCCGGCCAACCCGAAGGTGAAGCCTTCGGAAGAAGTGGCGGCCTGGGGCAGCTTCAAGGCTGACAGCATTCCGGTGGAAGTGGCCGGCAAGCGCCAGGCCGAGGCTATTCGCTTGATGGATCGGGCTGGCTGGAACTGAGTCCAACGCCTTATTCTTGAGCATTCATCGCGGGGCAAGCCCGCTCCCACGTGACCCGTGGGAGCGGGATTGTCCCGCGATGCTTCTTGCGTCACTCGCATCGTACTTCCGTCCCCCTTTTCGCATTTCCCCCCCCCCCCCCCCCCCCGATGCTATGTCACTGCAGAAGAGATCCCCGCCTTGCCCCACGCCCCCCAACGCCGCTGGTACCCCCCGGTCTTTCTCATCGCCGCGCTGGTCCTGCTGCCGCTGAGCGTCCTGCTGCTGTCCTGGCAGACGGTCGACCTGCAGATCTGGTCGCACCTGCTCGACACCCAGATGAGCCGCCTGCTGGGCAACACCTTGACCCTGGTGCTGGGTGTCGGTGTCGGCGTGACCGTGGTGGGCGTGAGCCTGGCCTGGCTCACCAGCCTCTGCGAGTTCCCCGGGCGGCGCTGGCTGGATTGGGCGCTGATGCTGCCATTCGCCATCCCGGCCTATGTCCTGGCCTTCGTGTTCGTCGGTCTGCTGGATTTCGCCGGCCCCGTGCAGAGTGCCCTGCGCGAAGTCTTCGGGCCGATGCGCCTGCCCCGGGTGCGCTCCACTGGCGGGGTGATCACCGTGCTGGTGCTGGTGTTCTACCCCTACGTCTACCTGCTGGCGCGCACCGCGTTCATGGCCCAGGGCAAGGGCCTGATGGAGGCGGCGCGGGTGCTGGGGCTGTCGCCGTTGCAGGCGTTCTGGCGGGTGGCATTGCCCATGGCGCGGCCGGCCATCGGTGCGGGTATCGCCCTGGCGCTGATGGAGACACTGGCCGATTTCGGCGCGGTGTCGGTGTTCAACTTCGACACCTTCACCACCGCCATCTACAAGACCTGGTACGGCTTCTTCAGCCTGTCCAGCGCGGCGCAACTGGCCAGCCTGCTGCTGCTGGCCGTGATGCTGGTGCTGTATGGCGAGCGGCGTTCACGCGGTGCCAGCCGCAGCGGCAACGAACGGCCACGGGGGCAGGCGCTCTACCACCTGCGGGGCATCAAGGCGTTCGCCGCCAGCAGCTGGTGCCTGCTGGTGTTCGCCTGCGCCTTCGTCATCCCGCTGCTGCAACTGCTGGTGTGGTGCTGGCAGCGGGGCCGGCATGACCTCGACGAGCGTTATCTCGGGCTGGTGCTGCATACCCTCTACCTGGGTGGCATGGCGGCGTTGATCACCGTCTGCGCCGCCTTGCTGCTGGCCTTTGCCCGGCGCCAGGCGCCGACCACCGGCATCCGCGCCGGGGTCGGCCTGGCGAACCTGGGCTATGCCTTGCCGGGCTCGGTGCTGGCGGTGTCGATCATGCTGGCGTTCAGTTACCTCGACAATCAACTGGTGATTCCGTTTTCGCAATGGCTGGGCGGGGCGGGCAAACCGCTGCTGCTGGGCAGCCTGTCGGCGTTGCTGCTGGCCTACCTGGTGCGCTTCATCGCCGTCGCCTACGGCCCGCTGGAAAGCAGCCTGGAGCGCATCCGCCCGTCGCTGCCGGAGGCTTCCCGCAGCCTAGGGGTCGCCGGGCCGAGATTGTTTTTCAAGGTGTATCTGCCGTTGCTGGTGCCGGGTGCCATGAGCGCTGCGTTGCTGGTGTTCGTCGACGTGCTCAAGGAAATGCCGGCCACCCTGCTGATGCGCCCGTTCGGCTGGGACACCCTGGCCGTGCGGGTGTTCGAGATGACCAGCGAAGGCGAATGGGCACGCGCCTCGTTGCCGGCGCTGAGCCTGGTGCTGGTCGGCCTGCTGCCGGTCATCGGTTTGATCCGCCGCTCGGCCCATCGTCCGGGGCAACCGCGCTAAAGGTGTCAGGCCGACAGCTTGCGGCTACAATGCGCGGCATTCGCAGCGGCGGCTCCTACAAGAACAGGTGATGACTGAACATCGCCGACTGCCGCCGCCTCGCCACGCCCGGAAGGAGAAACCCATGGGACAGCGTACGCCTCTGTATGACCTGCACCTGGCGCTCGGCGCCAAGACGGTCGATTTTGGCGGTTGGGACATGCCCCTGCACTACGGCTCGCAAGTCGAGGAGCACCATCAGGTGCGCAGTGACTGCGGGGTCTTCGATGTCTCCCACATGACCGTCATCGACATCGATGGCTGTGCCGCCACCCCTTGGCTGCAACATCTGCTGGCCAATGACGTGACCCGCCTCGACGCCCCCGGCAAGGCCCTCTACAGCCCGCTGCTGAACGCCGACGGTGGGGTGATCGACGACCTGATCGCCTACCGCACCGAGGACGGCTATCGCCTGGTGGCCAACGCGGCTACCCGCGACAAGGTGCAGGCCTGGCTGCAGGCGCACAGCGTCGGTTTCGCCATCAATTTCAAGCTGCGCCCGGAACTGGCGATCCTCGCCATCCAGGGCCCGCAAGCCCGCGAGAAGGTCGCAGCCCTGCTCAGCCCCGCACGCGCGGCCCTGATCCGCGAGCTGCGCCCGTTCGAAGGCGTTGCCGAAGGTGACTGGTTCATTGCCCGCACCGGCTACACCGGCGAAGACGGCCTGGAGATCATCCTGCCCGGCGCGCAGGCCCCGGCGTTCTTCAACGACCTGGTCGGTGCCGGCATTGCCCCGAGCGGCCTGGGTGCCCGCGACACCCTGCGCCTGGAGGCCGGCATGAACCTCTATGGCCAGGACATCGACGAAGCCCACACCCCGCTGACCTCCAACCTGGGCTGGAGTGTTGCCTGGGAGCCGGCCAGCCGCGAATTCATCGGCCGGGCCGGCCTGCTGGCGGAAATCGAGCAAGGTGTGCAGGAAAAGCTGGTCGGCCTGGTGCTGGAAGAGCGCGGCGTGCTGCGCGCCCACCAGGTGGTCCGTGTATCCGGGATTGGCGAAGGGGAGATCACCAGTGGTAGTTTCTCTCCTACGCTGAGCAAGTCCATTGCCCTGGCCCGCGTGCCCATTGCTACTGGCGAACGCGCCGAGGTGGAGATCCGCGGCAAGTGGTACCCGGTGCGGGTGGTCAAACCGACCTTCGTGCGCCACGGCAAGATCCTGATCTGACTAATTTAACGGCGGGCCAACCGCTGACCCAATCGAGGAATACAAGACTATGAGCCAAATCCCCGCCGACCTGCGTTTTGCCGATAGCCATGAATGGGCCCGCCTGGAAGCCGACGGCACAGTGACCGTTGGTATCAGTGACCATGCCCAGCAAGCCCTGGGTGACGTGGTGTTCGTCGAGCTGGCCGAAGTCGGCAAGGTGTTCGCCGCAGGCGACGCTGCCGGCGTGGTCGAGTCGGTGAAAGCTGCCTCCGATATCTACGCCCCGATCGGTGGCGAAGTGATCGCGGTCAACGAAGAGCTGGCCGACAGCCCGGAGCTGCTCAACGAAGAGCCCTACGAATCGTGGATCTTCAAGCTCAAGCCGAGCGACAAGTCCGAGCTGGACAAACTGCTGGATGCCGCGGGCTACAAGGCTGCCATCGGCGAGTAAGCCTGAGGGCCCTATCGCGGGGCAAGTCGCACCGGCGCACCGCCGCTCCCACAATCTGGATACTCCCAAGGATTGGGTGGTGTCCTCGACCTGGCGTGGGAGCGGGCTTGCCCCGCGATGGCCCTGGCACTGCAAGCGCAAGTTTTCCCGCAACATCGCCGATCCCTTCCTAGACTTGTAAGTCTCCATGAGAACTGGTCCAGGAAGAGATCGTCGCCATGTCCCAGTCGCCGTCCCTGCATCAACTGCAAGTATCCAACTCATTCCTGAGTCGCCACCTGGGGCCCGATGCCCAGGAGCAGCAGGCCATGCTCGATGCCCTTGGCCTTGCCAGCCGCGGCGAACTGATCGAGCAGACCGTGCCGCCCGGCATCCGCTTCAACCGCCCGCTCGACCTGCCGCCGGCCCTCGATGAACAGGCCGCCCTGGCCAAGCTCGCCGGCTATGCCGCGCAGAACCAGCTGTGGACCAGCCTGATCGGCATGGGCTACCACGCCACCGTCACCCCCACCGTCATCCTGCGCAACGTGCTGGAGAACCCGGGTTGGTACACCGCCTACACGCCCTACCAGCCCGAGATCGCCCAGGGGCGCCTGGAAGCGCTGCTGAACTACCAGCAGATGGTGATCGACCTCACCGGCCTGGCCCTGGCCAACGCCTCGCTGCTGGACGAGGCCACTGCCGCCGCCGAGGCCATGGCCCTGGCCAAGCGCGTGGCGCGCAGCAAGAGCAACGCGTTCTTCGCCGACGAGCATTGCCATCCGCAAACCCTGTCGGTGCTCAAGACCCGCGCTGAAGGCTTCGGCTTCGACCTGATCATCGACTCTGTGGATAACCTCGCCAGCCACCAGGTGTTCGGCGCTTTGCTGCAATACCCCGACACCCACGGCGAAGTGCGTGACCTGCGCCCGCTGATCGACCAGTTGCACGCCCAACAGGCCCTGGCCTGCGTCGCGGCGGATATCCTCAGCCTGGTGGTGCTCACCCCGCCCGGCGAACTGGGCGCCGACGTTGTGCTTGGGTCCACCCAGCGGTTTGGCGTGCCCATGGGCTTCGGCGGCCCTCACGCGGCCTATTTCGCCTGTCGTGACGACTACAAGCGGGCCATGCCCGGGCGCATCATCGGGGTGTCCCGCGATGCCCGCGGCAATACTGCGCTGCGTATGGCCCTGCAAACCCGCGAGCAGCACATCCGTCGCGAGAAGGCCAACTCCAACATCTGCACCGCGCAGGTGCTGCTGGCCAACATTGCCAGCTGCTACGCCGTCTACCACGGCCCCGAGGGCCTGCAACGCATCGCCCAGCGGGTGCACCGGCTGACCTTCATTCTCGCCGCCGGGCTGCAAAGCAAAGGCATCAAGCGCCTCAACCAGCACTTCTTCGACACTCTCACGCTGGACGTCGGTGGCACCCAGGCGGCGATCATCGAAAGCGCCGAGGCTGCCCGCATCAACCTGCGCATCCTTGGCCGTGGGCATCTGGGCCTGAGCCTGGACGAAACCTGCGACGAAGCCACGGTGCTCAAGCTGTTCGACATCTTCCTTGGCGTCGACCACGGCCTGGACATCGCCACCCTGGACCAGCAAGCCCTGCCCGAGGGCATCCCCGGCGCCCTGGTGCGGCGCACGCCGATCCTGCAGCACCCGGTGTTCAACCTGCACCACAGCGAAACCGAGATGCTGCGCTACCTCAAGCAGCTGGAGAACAAGGACCTGGCGCTCAACCAGTCGATGATTCCGCTGGGCTCCTGCACCATGAAGCTCAACGCCACCAGCGAGATGATCCCGATCACCTGGCCCGAGTTCGCCCTGCCGCACCCGTTCGCCCCGGCCGCCCAGGTTCTGGGTTACAAGGCGATGATCGACGAGCTGGAAAGCTGGTTGTGCGCCATCACCGGTTTCGACGCCATCTGCATGCAGCCCAACTCCGGCGCCCAGGGCGAGTACGCGGGGCTGATGGCGATCACCCGCTACCACCAGAGCCGCCACCAACCCAAGCGCACCCTGTGCCTGATTCCGTCCTCGGCCCACGGCACCAACCCGGCGTCGGCGCAGATGGCCGGCATGGAGGTGGTGATCGTCGAGTGCGACGAGCAGGGCAACGTCGACCTCGACGACCTCAAGGCCAAGGCCCAGGCCGCCGGCGAACGGCTGTCCTGCCTGATGATCACCTACCCCTCGACCCATGGCGTGTACGAGGAGGGCATCCGCGAGATCTGCGAGGTGATTCACCAGCACGGCGGCCAGGTGTACATGGATGGCGCCAACCTCAACGCCCAGGTGGGGCTGGCGCGCCCGGCCGACATCGGTGCCGACGTCTCGCACATGAACTTGCACAAGACCTTCTGCATCCCCCATGGCGGCGGTGGCCCGGGCATGGGGCCGATCGGCATCCGTGCGCACCTTAAGCCGTTCGTCGCCAGCCACCCGGTTGTGCCGGTGCCCGGGCTGGACCCGAACAACACGGCGGTCAGTGCCGCGCCGTGGGGCAGCGCCAGCATTCTGCCGATCAGCTGGATGTACATCGCCATGATGGGGCCACAGCTGGCCGATGCCAGTGAGGTGGCGATCCTGTCGGCCAACTACCTGGTCAGTCAGTTGCGCGATGCCTTCCCGGTGCTCTACAGCGGGCGCAACCAGAGGGTGGCCCACGAGTGCATCCTCGACCTGCGCCCGCTCAAGGCGCTGACCGGCATCAGCGAGGAGGATGTGGCCAAGCGCCTGATGGACTATGGCTTCCATGCCCCGACCATGTCGTTCCCGGTGCCGGGCACGCTGATGGTCGAACCTACCGAGAGTGAGTCGAAGGCCGAGCTGGACCGTTTTGTCGAAGCGATGCTGGCGATCCGCGCCGAGATCGCGCAGGTGCAGGACGGCAACTGGCCCGCCGAGGACAACCCGCTCAAGCATGCCCCGCACACCCTGGCCGACGTGCTGGCGCCGTGGAACCGGCCCTACAGCATCGAGCAGGGCATCGCCCCCAGCGCTCACGCACGCCAGCATAAATACTGGCCGGCGGTGAACCGAGTCGACAACGTGTATGGGGACCGGAACCTGTTCTGTTCGTGTGTGCCGGTGGAGGCGTATCGCTGAAATTGCCCCCGCCCTGTGGAAGCAGCAATTTTGTGTTGCTTGTACTGGCCTCATCGCTGGCAAGCCAGCTCCCACAAGGTTTGCGCATGGCCTGGGCTGATGCGGTCGGGGTGGGAGCCGGCTTGCCGGCGATTGGGCTACAAAGCAGCTCCCTGGATTACTCGGCTACCGCATTCTTGGCCAGGATTGCGTTGGCCAGTTCCATGTCGCTGGCCTGCACGCCCGGGTTGTCGGCGCGAACCTGGTTGATGGCAGCTTCCAGGAACGGCCCGCGAATCGCACCGTCACTGGCAACGAAGCTGCCGGCGTCATCCTGGGCGGCGACGATCAGCTTGTGGTCCTTGAAGGTCAGGTAGGTCGAGGCAGTGGTGGCACCCGAGGAGATGATATTGCGCCAGAACGTGTCGGCCATGGCGGAGCCAATGGGCAGCGCGAACAGGACAGTGGCTGCGATGGCTGTTTTGAAACGCATGATGAATCACCTCGGTCTTTGAGGGCTGTTTGAGATGCCCGTTGGATCATGCCTGCCCAGGCCAAGTTCCCGTTCACACAGGGGATTTATCACTTATCCACAGACCCGCAGCACCTCCTCCAGGGTGGTCAGGCCCTGCTCGACGCGGTCCTGGCCGCAGCGTTGCAGGTCACGCAGGCCATCGGCCTGTGCCTGCCGGCGCAGGGCGGCCAGGTCGGCGCCCGGGGTGATCCGTTCACGCAGGCTGGCGCTGACCCTGAGCAACTCGAACAAGCCTGTGCGGCCCTGGAAACCGCTGCCCCGGCACTGGCGGCAGGGCTGCTCCTGCCGGGCGCTGTCGCGGCAGGCCGGGCACAGGGTGCGCACCAGGCGCTGGGCCAGCACGCCGATCAGCGTGGCCTTGATCAGGTAGTCGGCCACACCCAGTTCCTGCAGGCGGGTAATGGCACCGCAGGCATCGTTGGTGTGCAGGGTGGACAGCACCAGGTGCCCGGTCAGCGCCGCTTGCACGGCCACCTGCGCGGTCTCGGGGTCACGGATCTCACCGATCATGATGATGTCCGGGTCCTGGCGCAGCAGGGCGCGCACGCCGTCGGCAAAGTTCAGGTCCAGGCCTGGTTGGACCTGCAGCTGGTTGATGGCAGGCTCCAGGCGTTCGATGGGGTCCTCGATGCTGCACAGGTTTACCTGGGGGGTGGCCAGGTGTCTGAGGCTGGCATACAGCGTACTGGTTTTGCCCGAGCCGGTGGGCCCGGTGACCAGCAGGATGCCCTGGCGCTGTTGCAACAGCGCCTGCCACTGTTCCAGCAGCGAGCCGCCCAAGCCCAGGCGCTCGAGGGTGTCATGCCGTTGCCGGGGGTCGAACAGGCGCAGCACCAGCTTCTCGCCGAACGGCGTGGGTAGGGTGGAGAGCCGCAACTCGATGTCCGCCCCACCGGGTAGACGGCTTTTAAGCCGGCCATCCTGGGGCCGGCGTTTCTCCGCCACGTTCATCCGCCCCAGGTGTTTCAGGCGGCTGACCATGGCCAGCGCAACCGCCGCCGGGAAGGCGTAGACCGCGTGCAGCAGGCCGTCGATGCGCAGGCGCAGGTGGCCCTGCGCCTGGCGCGGCTCCAGGTGGATATCGCTGGCGCCTTGTTCGATGGCGTACTGCAGCATCCAGTCGACGATATGCACGATGTGGGCGTCGTCGGCACTGGCTTGAGCATGGCTGGCGCCCAGCTCCAGCAGTTGCTCCAGCTCGCCCAGGCGCGGCGATTGCTGCTGCCCGGCACCGTGCACCGAGTGGGCCAGGTTATAGAAGGTCGTCGCCAGCTGGCGCAGTTGCCTGGGGCTGGCCAGCACCCGGCGCACCTGCTTGCCAAGGCTCAGGGCCAGGTCGGCTTCCCACTCGCGCTGGTAGGGCTGGGCGCTGGCCACGGTAATGCTGCTGTCGTCCATGGCCACCGCAAGGATGCCGTGGCGCTGGGCAAATGCCGCAGAGACCAGGTTGCCGAGGCGTGCCAGGTCGATCTGTAGCGGGTCGATGTGCAGGAACGGCTGGCCAGCCTGATGCGCCAGCCAGCGGCAGAGGCTATCCAGCCCGAGGGCCTGGCCTGGGTGCAGTGGGTCTAGAAGGGCCAGGCCGGCAATCAGTTCCAGGGGATGGTCGGCGGGGTGGGACCTTGCCCGTTCGAGTGCTTGCAGGGCATCGCCGGCGGTGATCCGCTGCTCGGCCAGCAGGGCGTCGAGCAGGCGGTTGAGGTCGAGGTCATGGCTATCCTTGGCGAGCATGGTGGCGTCCTGGCCAGGTGAGCGAAGGCCTGGAAAGGCTAGCTCGGGTGGCCCATCCGCGATGCGGCAAAGGATTTCCGGATCTTGCCGCCGGCGGCCTTCAGCTGACTGCCACGTGCGCCAGGCGCGGCAGGTTGTGCAGGCTGACTTCGGCGACACAGACCAGGTTGCGCAACTTTTGCGCGATCACTTCGGCGCGGTGCCAGCTCAGGCCGCCGATACCGATCTGCACATCGAGCATGTCGTCGCACTGGCTCACCTGCACGCTGTGCGGGGTAAGAAATTGCAGTGCGAACAGGTTCAGTACCCGGCACAAGGTGTCCGGCTCGGCTTCGGCCTGCAGGTGGTAGTGCACGGTGCTGTGCGCGGCCGTGGCGGCCCAGGCGTCGGTGCGGGGCGAAGTGAGGGGGCGTTCGAGTGCGTTCATGCTGGGTCTCCGCGAAAGTGCAGAAATTCTTGCACGTTCGGCGGGGCATATTTTCGCTATGATTCGGCCATTAACGGTTTTTACGAATTAGATGATTCGTTTTATGGCGTATTGGAGAATCAATCATGCAAAGCGAACTGGACGCCTATGACCGGCGCATTCTCGAGGTGCTGCAGGCGGACGCTTCATTGTCCAGTGCGCAGGTTGCCGAGCGCGTTGGCCTGTCGCAATCGCCCTGCTGGCGCCGTATCCAGCGTCTGAAAGAGGAGGGGGTGATCCGCGGCCAGGTGACCCTGCTGGATCGCAAGAAGGTGGGGCTGAATACGCAGATATTCGCCGAGGTGAAGCTCAATGCCCACGGCCGCTCGAACTTCGCCGAGTTCACCGAGGCGATCCGCGGCTTCCCCGAGGTGCTGGAGTGCTACGTGCTGATGGGCTCGGTGGATTTCCTGCTGCGTATTGTCACCCCGGACATCGAAGCCTACGAACGGTTCTTCTTCGAAAAGCTGTCGAATGTGCCGGGGATCCAGGAGGTCAATTCGATCGTGGCCTTGTCCGAGATCAAGTCCACGACCAGCCTGCCCTTAACGCGCTGAGGGCGACTTGAGCAGGTACTTCCAGGCGCGGTTCTGTTCGATGGCACGGGCCTGCTCGATGCGTGCTTCCAGCAGCTCGTCCTTATGCTCATCGACCAGCGCTTGCTCGGCCAGCTCATGCAGTTTGTTCAGCTCACCGTACAGACGGTCCTGCTGGGGCAGGTCGAGCACCTGGCGGGCATGGTGCATCCAGGCCTGTACCGACTCGATGCGCGGCAGCTGCTCGGCCAGGTCTTCCGGGCGCTGTACGTACAGCGGCAGCTTGAGGGCGCGGGCTTCCTCGCCGAGCAGGTGCTGCAGCCAGCTGGCCAGTTGCGCCTTGCCCTGGCGTTCGCCACGGCCTTTGCGCTCGACGGTCCAGGCACGGGCGCTCAGCCAGCGCGCGGTCTGCAGGGAGAACTGGCCCCAGCGCGGGTCTTCCAGCTCTTCGGTGAACTGCTCGGGCGCGGCGCGGCGGATGTCTTCGTCCTCGTTGCCGGCCAGCACCAGCGGGCGCCAGTCTTCCAGCAGGGCGTCGAGGCTGGCGCGCAGCTCGCGGGTGGCAGCGCGCGGCGCGGCCTGACCCAGGCTGCCAGTGAGTGCGCGCAGTTCGGCCAGGCAGCGCACCCAGTCCTGCAGCAGGCGCCAGTGGCCGGTGTAGCGGAACTGCTCGGCCAGGCGCTGGCTGCTGCCCAGCAATTGCCAGGCGAGGGCGGCGAAGGCGTCGTCCACCGGCATTTCGGCATCCAGCTCGGCGCTCGGCAGGTCCAGCTCGTAGCTGCCTTCGTCGAGCAGGCGGTAGCCGCGTTCGGCCTTGCTGATGTCACAGGGCATCAGTGGCAGCGTGGCGGCCAGTTCGGCGGCCAGCTCCAGCAGCGCTTCGGGCGCGCCTTCGCGCAGCTCGAGCTCCAGCTCGCAGATGGCTTCCTTGCGTTTGCCGGCGATCACGAAGCCTTGGTCCAGCGCAGCCTCGATCACCACCTTGGCCTTGCCACGGCCCCAGGAAATCTCCGCGTACTCGCGGGTGAAGTCGGTGGTGAACAACGGTTTGATGGTTTTTTTGTCGAGCTCGGCCAGTTGCTCGGGCCAGCAGCTGGCGTCGAGCTTCTTCAGGTCGAGCTTGACCTTGTCCAGTTGCCACTCGTGCTCGTTGCGCTCGGACAGGCCGGCCACGCTCTGGCCGCGGCACTTGAGGGTCTGGATGATTACCTCGCCGTCACGGCGCAGGCGCAGGGCGACCCGGGCGGCGGACAGTTCACGCTCGGGGGTGTCGAAATACTGATTGAGCAGTTCGCGGGTCTGCCAGCCGGACTTGTTGCGCTTTTTCAGCAGCGGGTGCTCGCGCAGGGCGGCAAGGGTCTCGGGGCTGGCGCGGAGTTTGAGTTCGGTTTCTGTGTGCATCGCGGGCTCGGAAGGAGGGGGCATCGTGGCGGGCAGTCTACAGCACTTACGTCATGAATCATCGTGGGAGCGGGCTTGCCCCGCGATAGATGGCACCGGCTGCGCCGGTATCGCGGGGCAAGCCCACCGATGACGGCCCACCGCGCACCCACTCCCCCCCCCCCCCCCCCCCCTCCCCCCCCCCCCCCCCCCCCCCCCCCACGAAGGATGATCGATTTGCTTTGTCAGGCATCTGCATTGCTATGATGCCCCCATGCTTTTGAGGAGTCCGCGCATGCCGTTGCCGTCGCTGAAAGACCAGTTCGCCGCCCTGATCGCCGCCCCGTCGGTCAGTTGCACCCAGCCTGCGCTGGACCAGTCCAACCGCCCGGTCATCGACCTGCTGGCCGGTTGGCTGGGCGACCTGGGCTTCAAATGCGAGATCCAGCAGGTCACCCCCGGCAAGTTCAACCTGCTGGCCAGCCGCGGCACCGGCCCGGGCGGGCTGGTGCTGGCGGGGCACAGCGATACCGTGCCCTACGATCCGCAGCTGTGGAAAAGCGACCCGCTGAAGCTGACCGAGGTCGATGGCCGCTGGGTCGGGCTGGGAAGCTGCGACATGAAGGGCTTCTTCGCCCTGGTCATCGACGCGGTGATCCCGCTGCTGGAACACGACTTCAAGCAACCGCTGCTGATCCTCGCCACCTGCGACGAGGAGAGTTCGATGTCCGGCGCCCGCGCCCTGGCCGAAGCCGGCCAGCCGCTCGGCCGTGCGGCGGTGATCGGTGAGCCCACCGGGCTCAAGCCGATCCGCATGCACAAGGGCATCCTCATGGACCGCATCGACATCCTTGGGCGCAGCGGCCATTCGTCGGACCCGTCCCTCGGCCACAGCGCCCTGGAGGCCATGCATGCGGTGATGGGCGAACTGATGAGCCTGCGCCGCGGCTGGCAGGAACAGTACCGCAATCCCCAGTTCACGGTGCCCACGCCAACCCTGAATTTCGGCTGCATCCACGGCGGCGACAACCCCAACCGGATCTGTGGCCAGTGCGCGCTGGAGTTCGACCTGCGCCCGCTGCCGGGCATGGATGTCGAGCAGCTGCGTGCGGCCATTCGCGGCAAACTGGCGCCGCTGGCCGAGCGCCACGAGGTGCGCATCGACTACGCGCCGCTGTTCCCCGAGGTGCCGCCCTTCGAGCAGGCCGCCGACTGCGAACTGGTGCAACTGGCCGAACGCCTGACCGGCCATCGCGCCGAAGCGGTGGCCTTTGGCACCGAAGCGCCTTATCTTCAGCAGCTCGGCTGCCAGACCATCGTCCTCGGCCCGGGCGACATCGCCTGCGCCCACCAGCCTGGCGAGTACCTGGAAATGTCACGTATCGAGCCTACCGTGCGTCTATTGCGTGACCTGATCCGGCACTATTGCCTGAGCTAAACGTCCATTGAGCTTATTCGTTCCTGCCTAGAGGAGACCGCGCGTGACCGCAAGCCTGTTCCGACGATGACTTTCGAACGTTGTGCGCCTTTTCGTTCTCCGTTCACTTATCCACAGGCCTTGTCATGCCCGATTACGTCAACTGGCTGCGCCATGCTTCTCCCTACATCAACGCCCACCGCGACTGCACCTTCGTGGTCATGCTCCCGGGCGATGGTGTGGAACACCCGAACTTTGGCAATATCGTCCACGACCTGGTGCTGTTGCACAGCCTCGGCGTGCGGCTGGTGCTGGTGCACGGCTCGCGCCCGCAGATCGAAAGCCGCCTGGCCGCCCGCGGCCTGACCCCGCACTACCACCATGGCCTGCGCATTACCGACGCGGCTACCCTCGACTGCGTGATCGATGCGGTCGGCGCTCTGCGCCTGGCCATCGAGGCGCGCCTGTCGATGGACATGGCGGCGTCGCCGATGCAGGGCTCGCGCCTGCGCGTGGCTTCCGGCAACCTGGTCACCGCGCGGCCGATCGGCGTGCTGGAGGGGGTCGATTACCACCACACCGGCGAAGTGCGCCGGGTCGACCGCAAGGGCATCAACCGCCTGCTCGACGAGCGCTCCATCGTGCTGCTGTCGCCGCTGGGCTACTCGCCGACCGGAGAGATCTTCAACCTGGCCTGCGAAGACGTGGCCACCCGCGCCGCGATCGAGCTGGGTGCCGACAAGCTGCTGCTGTTCGGCGCCGAACCCGGCCTGCTGGATGAGAAGGGGCAACTGGTACGCGAACTGCGCCCGCAACACATTGCGCCGCACCTGCAGCGCCTGGGCAGCGATTACCAGGCGGAATTGCTGGACGCAGCCGCCGAGGCCTGCAAGGGCGGGGTGGCGCGCAGCCATATCGTCAGTTACGCCGAAGATGGCGCGCTGCTTACCGAGCTGTTCACTCGCGGTGGCGGCGGCACGCTGGTGTCCCAGGAGCAGTTCGAAGTGGTGCGCGAGGCGACCATCGACGATGTCGGCGGCCTGCTGGACCTGATCAGCCCGCTGGAAGAGCAGGGCATTCTGGTGCGCCGTTCGCGTGAGGTGCTGGAGCGGGAGATCGAGCAGTTCAGCGTGGTCGAGCGCGAGGGCATGATCATCGCCTGTGCGGCGCTGTACCCGATTGCCGATTCCGAGGCGGGGGAGCTGGCGTGCCTGGCGGTGAACCCGGAGTACCGGCATGGCGGGCGCGGCGACGAGTTGCTCGAACGCATCGAGGCGCGGGCTCGGCAGTTGGGGTTGAAGACCTTGTTCGTGCTGACGACCCGGACCGCGCACTGGTTCCGCGAGCGTGGCTTTGCGCCCTGCGGCGTGGAACAGCTGCCGGCGGCGCGAGCGTCGCTGTATAACTTCCAGCGTAATTCGAAGATTTTCGAGAAGCCGTTGTAGGCGCATGCTTGTTGGGGCCTTTTCGCGGGTAAACCCGCTCCCACAGGTCATGGCGGGCCGAAGAGAGGCGTGGGGGGAAAAAAGGTTGCAACCCCTCCCGGGGTTGGTTTGCAGGGCTTGTGGGGTTGTTTTCCCCCGCGAAGAAAGCGTCGCTGCAGCCAATAAAAAACGCCGCCCCTGAGGGCGGCGTTTTCGTTTACACGGTATGCAGATACCAGTTGTACTCGAGGTCGGAGATCGAATGCTCGAACTCCTCCAGCTCGCTCTCCTTGCACGCGACGAAGATGTCGATGTACTTCGGATCGATGTACTTGTTGAGGATCTCGCTGTCGTCCAGCTCGCGCAGGGCATCGCGCAGGTTGTTCGGCAGGCTCTGCTCCAGCTGCTCGTACGAGTTGCCTTCGATCGGCTCACCCGGTTCGACCTTGTTGGTCAGGCCGTGGTGCACGCCGGCCAGCACGGCCGCCATCATCAGGTACGGGTTGGCATCGGCACCGGCGACGCGGTGTTCGATGCGCACCGAGTCCGGGGAACCTGTAGGTACACGCAGGGCCACGGTGCGGTTGTCCAGGCCCCAGCTCGGCGCGTTGGGCACGTAGAACTGCGCGCCGAAGCGGCGGTACGAGTTGACGTTGGGGCAGAGGAACGCCATCGAGGCGGGCAGGGTCTCGAGCACACCGCCGACAGCGTGACGTAGCGCGGCGTTCTGCTCGGGATCCTCGCTGGTGAAGATGTTGTTGCCATCTTTGTCCAGCACGGAGATGTGTACATGCAGGCCGTTGCCTGCCTGGCCCGGGTAGGGCTTGGCCATGAAAGTGGTGTCCATTTCATGGTCGTAGGCGATGTTCTTGATCAGCCGCTTGAGCAGCACCGCGTAGTCACAGGCCTTGAGCGGGTCGGCAACGTGATGCAGGTTGACTTCGAACTGTGCCGGGGCGCTTTCCTTGACGATCGCGTCGGCCGGGATGCCCTGCTCTTTCGCGCCTTCGAGGATGTCCTGCAGGCAGTCGGCGTATTCGTCGAGGTCGTCGATCAGGTACACCTGGGTCGACTGCGGGCGCTTGCCCGAAATCGGCGAGCGTGGCGGCTGCGGGCGGCCGTTCACGTTCTCCTGGTCGATCAGGTAGAACTCCAGCTCGAACGCGGCGCAGATGGTCAGGCCCATGTCGGTGAACTTGCTCACCACCTGGCGCAACACTTCACGCGGGTCGGCGAAGAACGGCTCGCCTTCGAGTTCGTGCATGGTCATCAGCAATTGCGCGGTAGGGCGCTTCTGCCAAGGCTCGTTGCACAGGGTGTCGGGGATCGGGTAGCAGATGCGGTCGGCATCGCCGATGTCCAGACCGAGGCCCGTGCTTTCGACGGTCGAACCGTTGATGTCGAGGGCGAAGAGGGAGGCCGGCAGGTTGATGCCTTTCTCGTAAACCTTGTGCAGGCTCGTGCGCTCGATGCGCTTGCCACGAACCACACCATTCATATCTGCAATCAGAAGGTCAACGTAGAGAACCTCAGGATGTTCCTTAAGGAACGCGTTCGCTTCGTTAAGCTGAACGGCACGCGGGGGTACCGACATGATGCAACACCTTTGTTGTTAAAAATATCAATCAAGGGGGGCTTGCAACCCCAGTCAATCGGAAAGACCGGGTTAAGTCAAGCCAGCCCCATGATGCCCTGAAATGGCACGTCTACGGCAGATTTGCTGCATATCGGGGCGTGCCATTATCCGCTATTTTCGTGCTGAAGGGTTATCCAGAGCGGGCCGTGTTTTATTTTTTACGGAGTGGTTGTGTAAAAAAATGAACAAGGCTAAGCTCGGTCACAACCCAAAACACAATAATACGAGGGTCACATGGTCCGCCTGTCGAGACCTGCCAGCACCGCATGCACGGTGCGCTCAGGTACATCTCCCGGTTACCGTCCGATCATTGCACGCCTGCAACAGTGGGTGGCTGCAGTGGCCGCAATAATTGACGGTTCGCACAAAAAAACCATGCCTCGTAATGCGTTACTGCACGTCTTCCTTTCTATCTGCCCTTTGCTTTCACTGCGGAGCCACTCTTATGGAGTGTATCCACTGGCGTCCTGCGCGCAGGTTTTTGCTTTAGCAATGCACTCCATCCAGAATCAAGGCGCGGGCCTGTCCAGGCCCCTCGGCGCTGTGTGCGCCGACTTTGACCGACGCCAGGCGTCAATGGCAGCCGGTTCCCTGCAACCGGGCCACATTACCTCCTGAGGTATTTATGAGTAACAACCTCGACCAGCTCACCGATTGGTTGAAAGAGCACAAGATCACCGAAGTGGAATGCCTGATCAGCGACCTGACCGGCATCACCCGCGGCAAGATCTCGCCCACCAACAAGTTCATCGCCGAAAAAGGCATGCGCCTGCCCGAGAGCGTGCTGCTGCAGACCGTGACCGGCGATTACGTCGACGACGACATCTATTACGAACTGCTCGACCCGGCCGACATCGACATGATCTGCCGCCCCGACGAGAACGCGGTGTTTCTCGTGCCATGGGCCATCGAGCCGACCGCCCAGGTGATCCACGACACCTACGACAAGAAGGGCAACCCGGTCGAATTGTCGCCGCGCAACGTGCTCAAGAAAGTCCTCAAGCTCTACGCCGACAAGGGCTGGCAGCCGATCGTCGCGCCAGAGATGGAGTTCTACCTGACCAAGCGCAGCGAAGACCCGGACTTCCCGCTGCAACCGCCGGTAGGCCGCTCCGGCCGCCCGGAAACCGGCCGCCAGTCGTTCTCGATCGAGGCCGCCAACGAATTCGACCCGCTGTTCGAGGACGTCTATGACTGGTGCGAACTGCAGCAGCTGGACCTCGACACCCTGATCCACGAAGACGGCACCGCGCAGATGGAAATCAACTTCCGTCACGGCGACGCCCTGCACCTGGCCGACCAGATCCTGGTGTTCAAGCGCACCATGCGTGAGGCGGCGCTCAAGCACAACGTGGCCGCCACCTTCATGGCCAAGCCGATGACCGGCGAGCCGGGCAGTGCCATGCACCTGCACCAGAGCGTGGTCGATGCCACCACCGGCAAGAACATCTTCTCCAATGCCGATGGCAGCATGAGCGAGCTGTTCCTCAACCACATCGGCGGCCTGCAGAAGTTCATCCCCGAGGCGCTGCCGCTGTTCGCCCCCAACGTCAACTCGTTCCGCCGCTTCCTGCCGGACACCTCGGCGCCGGTGAACGTCGAGTGGGGTGAAGAGAACCGAACCGTCGGTCTGCGCGTGCCGGATGCCGGCCCGCAGAACCGCCGGGTCGAGAACCGCCTGCCGGGCGCCGACGCCAACCCCTACCTGGCCATCGCCGCCAGCCTGCTGTGCGGCTACATCGGCATGGTCGAAGGCATCCAGGCCAGCGCGCCGGTACAGGGCCGCGGCTACGAGCGCCGTAACCTGCGCCTGCCGCTGACCATCGAGGATGCCCTCGAACGCATGGAAATCAGCCGGGCACTGGAGCAGTACCTGGGCAAGAAATTCATTGCCGGCTACGTCGCCACCAAGCGCGCCGAGCATGAAAACTTCAAGCGCGTCATCAGCTCCTGGGAGCGAGAGTTCCTGCTGTTTGCTGTGTGATCAACCCTGAGGCCGCCTGGGCGCGGCCACCGGACCATGGAGAAGCACATGAGCGTCAACAACCCGCAAACCCGTGAATGGCAGACCCTGAGCGGCGAGCACCACCTTGCACCTTTCAGCGACTACAAGCAGCTGAAGGAGAAGGGGCCGCGCATCATCACCAAGGCGCAGGGCGTGCATTTGTGGGACAGCGAGGGCCACAAGATCCTCGACGGCATGGCCGGCCTGTGGTGCGTGGCGGTCGGCTATGGCCGTGAAGAACTGGTGCAGGCGGCAGAAAAGCAGATGCGCGAGCTGCCGTACTACAACCTGTTCTTCCAGACCGCCCATCCGCCCGCGCTGGAGCTGGCCAAGGCGATCACCGACGTGGCGCCCGAGGGCATGACCCATGTGTTCTTCACCGGCTCCGGCTCCGAAGGCAACGACACCGTGCTGCGCATGGTCCGCCACTACTGGGCGCTCAAGGGCAAGCCGCACAAGCAGACCATCATCGGCCGCATCAACGGCTACCACGGCTCCACCTTCGCCGGCGCCTGCCTGGGCGGCATGAGCGGCATGCACGAGCAGGGCGGCCTGCCGATCCCAGGCATCGTGCACATTCCTCAGCCGTACTGGTTCGGTGAGGGCGGCGACATGAGCCCCGACGACTTCGGCGTGTGGGCTGCCGAGCAGCTTGAGAAAAAGATTCTGGAAGTGGGCGAAGACAACGTCGCCGCCTTCATCGCCGAGCCGATCCAGGGCGCCGGTGGCGTGATCATCCCGCCAGAGACCTACTGGCCGAAGGTCAAGGAGATCCTGGCGAAGTACGACATCCTGTTCGTCGCCGACGAAGTGATCTGTGGTTTCGGCCGCACCGGCGAGTGGTTCGGCTCCGACTACTATGACCTCAAACCAGACCTGATGACCATCGCCAAGGGCCTGACCTCCGGTTACATCCCCATGGGCGGTGTGATCGTGCGTGACAAGGTGGCCAAGGTGATCAGCGAAGGTGGCGACTTCAACCACGGCTTCACCTATTCCGGCCACCCGGTGGCGGCCGCTGTGGGCCTGGAAAACCTGCGCATCCTGCGCGACGAGCACATCGTCGAGAAGGCGCGCACGGAAGTGGCACCCTACTTGCAAAAACGACTGCGTGAGCTGCAGGACCACCCACTGGTGGGCGAAGTGCGCGGCCTGGGCCTGCTCGGCGCGATCGAGCTGGTCAAGGACAAGGCCACCCGCAGCCGTTACGAGGGCAAGGGCGTGGGCATGGTCTGCCGCAACTTCTGCTTCGAAAACGGCCTGATCATGCGCGCCGTGGGCGACACCATGATCATCGCCCCGCCGCTGGTGATTACCCATGCCGAGGTGGACGAACTGGTGGAGAAGGCGCGCAAGTGCCTGGATTTGACGTACGAAGCGATCAAATGACGGTCTGCTAGGCTGGCGAGGTGACATTAAGTCATTACAAGGCTCTGGTTGTGTTGAAACAGCGCCTTGTAACTTGCCAGACTAACGGCTGTTTCAGTCGCCCAGCGCGTGCACCGTGGGCCCTGGCTGCTGAACAGATGGCTTGATAATAAATTCTGGAGCATTACGCATGAAGAAATTGGGCAAGACGCTGCTGGCCGCCGCCCTGATGGGTGCCGTGGCGACCGCTGTTCAGGCTGATGACAAAGTGCTGCACGTTTACAACTGGTCGGACTACATCGCCCCGGACACCGTGGCCAACTTCGAGAAGCAGACGGGCATCAAGGTCGTCTACGACGTCTTCGACAGCAACGAAACCCTCGAAGCCAAGCTGCTGGCGGGCAAGTCGGGCTACGACATCGTCGTGCCGTCCAACAACTTCCTGGCCAAGCAGATCAAGGCTGGCGTCTACCAGGAGCTGGACCGTTCCAAGCTGCCCAACTGGAAAAACCTCGACCCGGCCCTGCTCAAGGCCGTCGGCGACGCCAGCGACCCAGGCAACAAGTTTGCCTTCCCGTACATGTGGGGCTCCATCGGCATCGGCTACAACCCGGAGAAGGTCAAGGCCGCGCTGGGCGTGGACAAGATCGATTCGTGGGACGCCGTGTTCAAGCCTGAGAACATCGCCAAGCTCAAGAGCTGCGGCGTGAGCTTCCTCGATGCACCGACCGAGATGATCCCGGCCGCGCTGCACTACCTGGGCAAGCCAAGCGACAGCACCAAGAAAGAAGACCTGAAGGCCGCCGAAGACCTGTTCCTCAAGATCCGTCCTTCGATCACCTACTTCCACTCCTCCAAGTACATCTCCGACCTGGCCAACGGCAACATCTGCGTGGCCGTGGGTTACTCGGGTGACCTGGAGCAGTCCAAGGCCCGTGCCCACGAGGCCGGCGACAAGGTCAAGCTGAGCTACACCATTCCCAAGGAAGGTGCCGGCACCTTCTACGACATGGTTGCCATTCCGAAGGACGCCGAGAACGTCGAAGCGGCCTACAAGTTCATGGACTACCTGCTGCAACCGGAAGTGATGGCCGGCATTACCAATGCCGTGCGCTTCCCGAACGGCAACAAGGCGGCCACCCAGTTCGTGGACAAGGACATTACCAGCGACCCGGCTATCTACCCTTCCGATGAAGTGAAGGCACAGCTGTACGCCATCAAGGCGCCGGAGAAGGCTGCCCAGCGCGACATCACCCGTAGCTGGACCAAGATCAAGTCGGGTAAGTAAGCCCGATGCGGGACCCTCTGGGCCGGGCCTTTGCGGCCCAGAGGCAGCTTTAGGCAAATAAGTTTGCGGCATCGAAGCCGTGAAGGTAAGTTGCGCGCCGGTTTTGCGTGAGCGGCCAGGTTTTCCGCCCGCAAAGGCACTGATTGTAAGGAGCCCCCACTTGTCTATTTCTGTATTGCGCAAGGCCTTGATGGCTGGAGCGGGCCTGACGCTGGCTTGCAGCGTCCAAGCGGCGCCCACGGTGCATATCTACAACTGGTCCGACTACATCGGGCCGACCACCCTCGCGGATTTCGAGAAAGAAACCGGTATCAAGCCGGTGCAGGACGTGTTCGATTCCAACGAAACCCTGGAAGGCAAGCTACTGGCCGGCAAGACCGGCTATGACGTAGTCGTGCCGTCCAACCATTTCCTCGGCAAGCAGATCAAGGCGGGCGCGTTCCAGAAGCTCGACAAGGGTCTGCTGCCCAACTATGCCAACCTCGACCCGGCGCTGATGAAGCGCCTCGAGAAGAACGACCCGGGCAACCAGTACGCCGTGCCCTACCTGTGGGGTACCAACGGCATCGGCTACAACGTCGAGAAGGTCAAGGCGGTGCTGGGCACCGACAAGATCGACTCCTGGGCCGTGCTGTTCGAACCCGAGAACATGAAGAAGCTCAGCAAATGCGGCGTGGCCTTCCTCGACTCGGCCGACGAGATGCTCCCGGCGGTGCTCAACTACATGGGCCTGAGCCCCAACAGCACCGACCCTGAAGACTACAAGAAGGCCGAAGCCAAGCTGTTGGCCGTGCGCCCCTACGTGACCTACTTCCACTCTTCGAAATACATCACCGACCTGGCCAACGGCGACATCTGCGTCGCGGCAGGCTTCTCCGGTGACGTGTTCCAGGCCAAGGCCCGCGCTGCTGAAGCGAAGAAGGGCGTGAACCTGGCCTACGCAATCCCGAAAGAAGGCGGCAACCTCTGGTTCGATGTGCTGGCGATCCCCAAGGATGCCAAGAACCTCAAAGAGGCCCACGCCTTCATCAACTATTTGCTGAAGCCTGAGGTTATCGCCCAGGTCAGTGATTACGTCGGTTACGCCAACCCGAACCCCAAGGCTGGCGACCTGATGGACCAGGCCGTGAGGACTGACGCCGCGGTTTATCCACCGCAGGAAGTGCTGGACAAGATGTTCGTCAACGCAGAGTTGCCACCCAAGGTGCAGCGCCTGATGACCCGTAGCTGGACCAAGGTCAAGTCGGGCAAGTAACAACAATCCAGGCCCGCCACGGCCCCTGTAGCTACAGGCCGTGTGGGCATATAAATCTTGTTGGGAGTTTCACTCATGGCAGTTGCCTCCGGTGCCTATAAGAAAGCCCTCGAGGGTGGCCAGCAACCCAAGCAGGTGCTGGTCAAAATCGACCGGGTCACGAAGAAGTTCGACGAAACCATAGCCGTGGACGATGTGTCCCTGGAAATCCGCAAAGGCGAGATCTTCGCCCTGCTGGGTGGCTCCGGTTCCGGTAAATCGACCCTGCTGCGCATGCTCGCCGGCTTCGAGCGCCCGACCGAGGGGCGGATCTTCCTCGACGGTGTCGACATCACCGACATGCCGCCCTACGAGCGGCCGATCAACATGATGTTCCAGTCCTACGCGCTGTTCCCGCACATGACCGTGGCGCAGAACATCGCCTTCGGCCTGCAGCAGGACAAGATGCCCAAGGCCGAGATCGACGCCCGCGTGGCCGAGATGCTCAAGCTGGTGCACATGACTCAGTACGCCAAGCGCAAGCCGCACCAGCTGTCCGGTGGCCAGCGCCAGCGTGTGGCCCTGGCCCGTTCGCTGGCCAAGCGCCCCAAGCTGCTCCTGCTCGACGAACCGATGGGCGCGCTGGACAAGAAGCTGCGCTCGCAGATGCAACTGGAGCTGGTGGAGATCATCGAGCGCGTGGGCGTGACCTGCGTGATGGTGACCCACGACCAGGAAGAGGCCATGACCATGGCCCAGCGCATCGCCATCATGCACCTGGGCTGGATTGCCCAGATCGGCAGCCCGATCGACATCTATGAAACCCCGACCAGCCGCCTGGTCTGCGAGTTCATCGGCAACGTCAACCTGTTCGAAGGTGAAGTGGTCGACGACGCCGAAGGCCACGCCGTCATTGCCAGCCCGGAGCTGGAGCGCAAGATCTACGTCGGCCACGGCATCACCACCTCGGTGGAAGACAAGCACATCACCTACGCCCTGCGCCCGGAGAAACTGCTGGTCACCACCACGCAGCCAACCTGCGAGCACAACTGGTCGCGTGGCAAGGTTCACGACATCGCCTACCTCGGTGGCCACTCGGTGTTCTACGTCGAGCTGCCCAGTGGCAAGGTAGTCCAGTCGTTCGTCGCCAACGCCGAGCGTCAGGGCACCCGCCCTACCTGGGGTGACGAAGTGTACGTGTGGTGGGAAGACGACAGCGGCGTGGTACTGCGGTCATGAAACTGCGCAAGCTCAAGCGAGCCTTCCAGCGCCTGACCCCGGAGGGGCGGCACCTGGTGATCGGCGTGCCGTTCATCTGGCTGTTCCTGTTCTTCATGCTGCCGTTCTTCATCGTGTTGAAGATCAGCTTCGCCGAAGCCGATGTGGCGATCCCGCCCTACACCGAGATCTACACCTATCTCGAAGGCAAGGTGCAGCTGGTGCTGAACCTGGCCAACTATGGCCTGCTCACCGAAGACGAGCTGTACATCTCGGCCTACCTCGGTTCGTTGAAGGTCGCCCTGTTCAGCACCCTGCTGTGCCTGCTGATCGGCTACCCGATGGCCTATGCCATCTCCAAGGCCAAGAAGGAGTCGCAGACCGTCCTGCTGCTGCTGATCATGATGCCGACCTGGACCGCGATCCTGATCCGCGTCTACGCCTGGATGGGCATCCTCAGCAACAACGGGCTGCTCAACAGCTTCCTGATGTGGCTGGGGCTGATCGATCAGCCGCTGCAGATCCTCAACACCAACCTGGCGGTGTATATCGGCGTGGTCTATTCGTACCTGCCGTTCATGATCCTGCCGCTGTACGCCAACCTGGTGAAGCACGACGAAAGCCTGCTCGAGGCAGCATCGGACCTGGGGTCGAGCACCTTCAACAGCTTCTGGAAGATCACCGTGCCGCTGTCCAAGAACGGCATCATCGCCGGTTGCATGCTGGTGTTCATCCCGGTGGTGGGCGAGTTCGTGATTCCTGAACTGCTCGGCGGCCCGGAAACCCTGATGATCGGCAAGGTGCTGTGGCAGGAGTTCTTCAACAACCGTGACTGGCCGGTAGCGTCCGCGCTGGCAGTGGTGATGCTGGCGATCCTGATCGTGCCCATCCTGCTGTTCAACCGCAGCCAGGCCAAAGAGATGGAGGGTCGGGCATGAAACGCTTCAGTTTCTCCAAGCTGATGCTGGTGCTCGGCTTGCTGTTCATCTACCTGCCGATGCTGATCCTGGTGATCTACTCGTTCAACGCCTCCAAACTGGTGACGGTGTGGGGCGGCTGGTCGGTGAAGTGGTACGTCGGCCTGCTCGACAACAGCCAGCTGATGGGCTCGGTGATGCGCTCGCTGGAGATCGCCTGCTACACGGCGGTCGCCGCCGTGGCACTGGGCACCCTGGCGGCCTTCGTGCTGACCCGGGTCACCCGCTTCAAGGGCCGCACGCTGTTCGGTGGCCTGGTCACCGCGCCGCTGGTAATGCCCGAGGTGATCACCGGTCTGTCGCTGTTGCTGCTGTTCGTGGCCATGGCGCAGATGATCGGCTGGCCCCAGGAGCGTGGCATCGTCACCATCTGGATCGCCCACACCACGTTCTGCGCCGCCTACGTGGCGGTGGTGGTGTCGGCACGCCTGCGTGAGCTGGACCTGTCGATCGAAGAAGCGGCCATGGACCTGGGTGCCAAGCCGTGGAAGGTGTTCTTCCTGATCACCATCCCGATGATCGCGCCATCGTTGGCGGCAGGCGGCATGATGTCGTTCGCCCTGTCGCTGGACGACCTGGTGCTGGCCAGCTTCGTGTCCGGCCCCGGCTCGACCACGCTGCCGATGGAAGTGTTCTCGGCCGTGCGCCTCGGTGTTAAGCCGGAGATCAACGCCGTGGCCAGCCTGATCCTGCTGTCGGTGTCGCTGGTGACCTTCCTGGTCTGGTACTTCAGCCGCCAGGCCGAAGAACGTCGCCGCAAGGCGATCCAGCAGGCCATCGAGGAAGGCGCCGCGGCCAACGTTTCGCAGCCGCAGGTGCGTCGCCCGTCCCAGGCTACCGCACAGGCCTGACGCCATTCGCGAGTAAACTCGCTCCCACAGGAACAGCGGTGTCCTCGGACATGGCGCTATCCCTGTGGGAGCGGGTTTACCCGCGAATGCTTCACCCCGGTTTCAAAGCCAGATGGCATCCCAATGCGGATACTCCCTGACACTCCCCACCAGCCCAGCCCGCAATGGATTGGCAACGATATACCTGGCAACCCATTTCACATCCTGGTCTCGACGTAGTGCTCTGTCCTGATAGCCGGGCTGCCATACCGGGTCCTGCTCAACTCCCGACTTGTGCAAGGCCAGGCTCGATCGCGATTTGAATCTGCGCATCAGTGTGGCAAGCGTCACCGAATGCAGTTCGATAAGCCAATGCAGATGGTCTGGCATGACGACCCACGCCAGCGATTGGCAAGATTGTTCCTGGTCGGACTTGCGCAGTTCGTTGATCACGAGCCGGGCATTGTGGAAATCCATGAACAATGGTTTTCGTTGGTGGGTGATGGTGGTCAGTAGATAGATCCTGCCCGGTTCAGAGAACCGTCCTCGGCGAAGCAGATACGACTGGGCCAGGGTCATGCACGTCGTCCTTGAATATGGGCTCGCCATGAACACTAGTGGCGTGTCTTGAATCCACGCGTGGCTGATGTTTTCAGAATGTGGCAGCGGTCGCAGACCATTGATCCAGCTCGGCCCTGTGGGAGCGGCTTTAGCCGCGAAGCGGGCAACGCGGTGCTTGGCACCGGCTAAGCCGGTGTTCGCGGGTAAACCCGCTCCCACAGTTACCGCGCCAGATTACAGATTTGATACAAGACAGTTGCTAGCACAGGGGAATTGCCCACCGTCCCATGCCGTTTGTCGATCCCTGATCTACGCTTCTCCCACGCGTCGTACAAACCATTCGTACAAGCGAGGAGCCTGCATGACGGTATCGCATCCGATCATGGTCGGTGGCCTGGGGCTGTTGTTGATGCTTTCGGGCTGTGACAAGGAAGAAGCCGCCCCGGTATTGCCCAGGGTTGCGGTGCAACAAGTCCAATCTACCGATTTCGCCGCCCGGGTCACCCTCACCGGCGACGTACAGGCGCGGGTGCAGACCGACCTGTCGTTTCGCGTGGGCGGCAAGATCATTTCCCGCAGCGTCGATGTGGGCGACCACGTCAAGGCCAACCAGGTGCTCGCGCGCCTGGACCCGAAAGACCTGCAGAACACCGTCGATTCGGCCAAGGCCGAGGTGTTCGCCGAACAGGCGCGGGTGACCCAGAGCAGCGCCGCGTTCATCCGCCAGCAGAAGCTGCTGCCCAAGGGCTACACCAGCCAGAGCGAATACGATTCCGCCGAAGCCGCCCTGCGCAGCAGCCAGAGCGCGCTCAAGGCGGCCCAGGCGCAGTTGGCCAATGCCAACGAGCAGCTGGGCTATACCGCCCTGGTGTCCGAGGCCGATGGCGTGATCACCGCGCGCCAGGCCGAAGTGGGGCAGGTGGTGCAGGCGACCATGCCGATCTTCAGCCTGGCGGTGGACGGCGACCGCGACGCGGTGTTCAACGTGTACGAATCCCTGCTGGTCAAGCCGCCCAGTGACGAAGGCGTGGTGGTCAGCCTGCTGGACAACCCGGCGGTGAAGGCCGAAGGCCGGGTTCGCGAGATCACCCCGACAGTGTCCGCCGAAAGCGGCACGGTGCAGGTCAAGGTGGCCCTGCGCAACGTGCCGGCCGGCATGCAACTCGGTTCGCCGGTGACCGCCACCGGCAACGCCCAGGGCCGACCAAGCATCGAGTTGCCCTGGGCCGCGCTGACCAAGGCGCTGCATGAGCCCGCAGTGTGGGTGGTGGGCGAGGGCGACAAGGTCGAGCTGCGCAAGGTTCAGGTGTCGCGCTACCTCACCGGCAAGGTGGTGATCGCCGACGGTATCAAGGGCGGCGAGACCGTCGTGGTGGGCGGCGGGCAGTTGCTGCACCCCGGCATGCAGGTGGTGAAAGTCACCGCCAAGGACGGAGGGGCCGCACCATGAAACGCCAGTTGTCGATCCTCTGCGCCAGCCTGATGCTCGGTGCCTGCGGCGGCGAAGAGATGGCGCCGGAGATGATCCGCCCCGTGCTGTCGACGCTGGTCGAGCCGCAAGTGCAATCGCAACTGGGGCGTTTCGCCGGCACCATCCAGGCGCGCTTCGAAAGCACCCTCGGTTTTCGCGTGTCTGGCCGTATCGCCCGGCGCTGGCTGGATGTCGGTGCCCGGGTGCAGCCCGGCGATACCCTGGCCACCCTCGACCCTACCGATCAACAGAACCAGCTGCGCGCCGCCGAAGGTGACCTGGCCAAGGTCCAGGCGCAGTGGATCAACGCCCAGGCCAACGCGCGCCGCCAGCAGCAGCTGTACGACCGTGGCGTGGGCGCCCAGGCCCAGCTGGACATCGCCCAGACCGACCTGAAGACCACCAGCGCGGCGCTGGAGCAGGCCCGCTCGGCGGTCAGCCAGGCCCGCGACCAGTTGGACTACAGCACCCTGCGCACCGACCATGCCGCCGTGGTCACCGCCTGGCAGGCCGAAGCCGGGCAGACCGTCAGCGCGGGCCAGGCCGTGGTCACCCTGGCACGCCCGGACGTCAAGGAAGCGGTGATCGACCTGCCGATCCCCCTGGCCGAGCAGTTGACCAAGAGCCTGACCTTCACCGTGGCCTCGCAGCTCGACCCGAGCATCAACACCACCGCCACCTTGCGCGAGCTCGAGCCCCAGGCCGACGCCACCACCCGCACCCGGCGTGCCCGGCTGACCCTGGCCAGCACCCCGGATGCGTTCCACCTGGGCACCGCGATCAGCGTCACCCTGAGTTCGGCGGTGAGCCCGCGCAGCGAGCTGCCACTGACCGCGCTGCTCGAACGCGATGGCAAGACCCAGGTGTGGGTCGTCGACCCGCAACAGAAAACCGTGACCACCCGTGACGTCGCGCTGCTCGAACGCACTGCCGACCGCATCGTCCTGGCGTCCGGCGTGCAGCCTGGGGAGCGGGTGGTGACTGCCGGTGTGAACAGCCTCAAGCCTGGCCAGAAAGTGACCTTCGACGAGGACCCGCAATGAAAGGAAGCTTCAACCTCTCGGAGTGGGCCCTCAAGCACCAGTCCTTCGTCTGGTACCTGATGTTCGTCGGCGTGCTGATGGGCATTTTTTCGTATTTCAACCTAGGCCGTGAGGAAGACCCGTCCTTCACCATCAAGACCATGGTGATCCAGAGCCGTTGGCCGGGTGCGACCCAGGACGAAACGCTCTACCAGATCACCGACCGCATCGAGAAGAAGCTCGAAGAACTCGATTCGCTCGACTACGTGAAGAGCTACACCCGCCCTGGCGAGTCCACGGTCTATGTCTACCTGCGCGACACCACCAAGGCCAAGGACATTCCCGAGATCTGGTACCAGGTGCGCAAGAAGATCCAGGATATTCGCGGGCAGTTCCCCCAGGGCATCCAGGGCCCGGCCTTCAACGACGAGTTCGGCGACGTGTTCGGCTCGATCTACGCCTTCACCGCCGACGGCCTGACCCTGCGCCAGTTGCGCGACTATGTGGAGGTGGCCCGCGCCGAAGTCCGCGAGGTGCCCAACATCGGCAAGATCGAGCTGGTCGGCACCCAGGACGAGGTGCTCTACCTGAACTTCTCGACCCGCAAGCTGGCGGCCCTGGGCATCGACCAGCGCCAGGCCATGCAGGCACTGCAACAACAGAACGCGGTGACCCCGGCCGGGGTGATCGAGGCGGGGCCGGAGCGTATCTCGGTGCGCACCACCGGGCAGTTCGCCTCGGAGAAAGACCTGGAAACGGTGAACCTGCGCATCAACGACCGGTTCTTCCGTCTGGCCGACATCGCCGACATCGAGCGCGGCTACGTCGACCCGCCTTCGCCGATGTTCCGCTACAACGGCCAGACCGCCATTGGCCTGGCGATCGGCATGAAGGCCGGCAGCAACATCGAGGTGTTCGGCGCGGCGCTGAAGGAGAAGATGGACAAGGTGGTGCGCGACCTGCCGGTCGGCGTGGGCGTGCACAACGTGTCCGACCAGGCCGTGGTGGTCAAGCAGGCAGTCGGCGGCTTCACCAGCGCGCTGTTCGAGGCCGTGGTGATTGTGCTCGCGGTGAGCTTCGTCAGCCTCGGCATACGCGCGGGGCTGGTGGTGGCCTGCTCGATTCCGCTGGTGCTGGCCATGGTCTTCGTGTTCATGGAGTACAGCGACATCACCATGCAGCGGATCTCGCTCGGCGCGCTGATCATCGCCCTGGGCCTGCTGGTGGACGATGCGATGATCACCGTCGAGGTGATGGTCACGCGGCTGGAGATGGGCGATACCAAGGAGCAGGCGGCCACGTTCGCCTACACCTCGACGGCCTTCCCGATGCTTACCGGCACCTTGGTGACGGTGGCCGGCTTCGTGCCGATCGGCCTCAACGCCAGCTCTGCGGGCGAATACACCTATACCCTGTTCGCGGTGATCGCCGTGGCCCTGATCGTGTCCTGGGTGGTGGCGGTATTCTTCGCCCCGGTGCTCGGCGTGCACATCCTCAATAGCAAGGTAAAGGCCCACGAGGCCAAGCCCGGGCGTCTCGACCGGGCGTTCGAGGGCGGGCTGCTGTGGTGCATGCGCAATCGCTGGCTGACCATCATCGGCACCATCGTCCTGTTCGCCTTGTCGATTTTCTGCATGCGCTTCGTGCAGAACCAGTTCTTCCCGTCCTCGGACCGCCCGGAAATCCTCGTCGACCTCAACCTGCCGCAGAATGCCTCGATCGAGGAAACGCGCAAGGTGGTCGACCGCCTGGAGGCCAGGATCAAGGACGACCCGGACCTGGTGCGCTGGAGCACCTACATCGGCCAGGGCGCGATTCGTTTCTACCTGCCCCTCGACCAGCAGTTGCAGAACCCCTACTACGCCCAGTTGGTGATCGTCAGCAAGGGCTTCGAAGAGCGCCAGGGCATGATGGATCGCCTGCAGAAGCTGCTGCATGAGGAGTTCGTCGGCGTGGGCACCAACGTGCAGTCGCTGGAGATGGGCCCGCCGGTGGGGCGGCCGATCCAGTACCGGGTCAGCGGCAAGGACATCGACCAGGTGCGCCGGCATGCCATCGAGCTGGCAACCTTCCTCGACAGCAACGAGCACATCGGCGAGATGATCTACGACTGGAACGAGCCCGGGAAAGTGCTGCGCATCGAGATCGCCCAGGACAAGGCCCGTCAGCTGGGGCTGTCGTCCGAGGACGTGGCCAACGTGATGAACAGCATCGTCAGCGGTGTGCAGGTCACCCAGGTCAACGACAACATCTACCTGGTCAACGTGGTCGCGCGCGCCGAAGACAGCGAGCGTGGTTCGCCCGATACCTTGCAGAACCTGCAGATCGTCACGCCCAGCGGCGCGTCGATCCCGCTGCTGGCATTCGCCACCGTGCGCTATGAGCTGGAGCAGCCGCTGGTGTGGCGGCGCGACCGCAAGCCGACCATCACCATCAAGGCCTCGGTGGTCGGCGACATCCAGCCCACCGACCTGGTGGCCCAGCTCAAGCCGGGCATCGACGAGTTCGCCAGCAAGCTGCCGGTCGGCTACGAGGTGGCCACCGGGGGCACGGTGGAGGAGAGCGCCAAGGCCCAGGGGCCGATCCGCAAGGTTGTGCCGCTGATGCTGTTCCTCATGGCGACCTTCCTGATGATCCAGTTGCACAGCGTGCAGAAGCTGTTCCTGGTGGTCAGCGTGGCGCCCCTGGGGCTGATCGGCGTGGTCGTGGCGTTGGTGCCCACGGGCACGCCCATGGGCTTCGTGGCGATCCTCGGGATCCTTGCCCTGGCCGGCATCATCATCCGCAACTCGGTGATCCTGGTGACCCAGATCGACGAGTTCGAGGAACAGGGCCTGTCGCCCTGGGAGGCGGTGCTTGAGGCCACCAACCATCGCCGGCGGCCGATCCTGCTGACGGCGGCGGCCGCCAGCCTGGGCATGATCCCGATTGCCCGCGAAGTGTTCTGGGGGCCGATGGCCTACGCCATGATCGGCGGCATCATCAGTGCAACGCTGCTGACGCTGCTGTTCCTGCCGGCGCTGTACGTGGCCTGGTACAAGATCCGCGAGCCGGAGAACAAGCATTCCGACAGTCATTGATTGCGTGGGAGCGGCGGTGCGCCGATGCGACTTGCCCCGCGAGGGCGATGGTAGATTCACCGGCCTCATCGCGGGGCAAGCCCGCTCCCACAGGTGCCGCGTCAGTGACTTGAATTTCAGTTATATAAACATTCTTAAACAGTATTTTTAAGAATAACCCCGCCTCACTACTATGGCTCTCACGCCAGGCGCATATCCCCTTCAAACCTCTGCCCGGCACCCTTACTCCAAGGAGAACGAGCATGAGTGCATCACTGCGCAGCATCGACGGTCAGGACGAAGCCACCATCTTGCGTGAAATCCAGAGTGCCCTGCGCGACCTGCGCTTCGGCGCCGTGGAGATCACCGTGCACAACGCCCAGGTGGTGCAGATCGAACGCAAGGAGAAGTTCCGCCTGCAACAGCCCGGCAACAAGGCCGGCTGATCACGCAACAACCCCTAATTAGAAAAAATGCCAATCGGGAGCTTCACCATGTCCATCCGCCGTTATGCGCTTGCCGCCCTGGCCAGCGCCGTTTTTGCCGGTTCCGCGATCGCCAAGGACTTCGAACTGTTGAACGTGTCCTATGACCCGACTCGCGAGCTGTACCAGCAGTACAACGCCGAGTTCATCAAGCACTGGCAAGCCGCTCACCCGGGCGACAAGGTGAAGATCCAGCAATCCCACGGCGGTTCGGGCAAGCAGGCCCGCGCGGTGATCGATGGCCTGCGTGCCGACGTGGTCACCCTGGCCCTGGCCGGCGACATCGATGAAGTCGCCAAGCTCGGCAAGACCCTGCCGGAGGACTGGCAGAAGCGCCTGCCGGACGCCAGCACCCCGTACACTTCGACCATCGTGTTCCTGGTGCGCAAGGGCAACCCGAAAGGCATCAAGGACTGGGGCGACCTGATCAAGAAGGACGTCTCGGTGATCACCCCCAACCCGAAAACCTCCGGCGGCGCCCGCTGGAACTTCCTCGCCGCCTGGGCCTACGGCCTGAAATCCGGCGGTAGCGAAGACAAGGCCAAGGCCTACGTGCAGGAGCTGTTCAAGCACGTACCGGTGCTGGATACCGGCGCCCGTGGTTCGACCATCACCTTCGTCAACAACGGCCAGGGCGACGTGCTGCTGGCCTGGGAGAACGAGGCCTTCCTGGCGCTGAAAGAAGACGGTGGCGCCGACAAGTTCGAGATCGTCGTGCCGTCGCTGTCGATCCTCGCCGAGCCGCCGGTGGCCGTGGTCGACAAGAACGCCGAGAAGAAGGGCAACGAACAGATCGCCGAGGAATACCTCAAGCACCTGTACAGCCCGGCTGGCCAGAAGATCGCCGCCGAGAACTTCTACCGCCCGCGTGATGCGAAAGTCGCCGCCGAGTTTGCCAAGCAGTTCCCGAAACTGGACCTGGTGACCATCGACAAGGACTTCGGTGGCTGGAAGACTGCGCAGCCGAAGTTCTTCAATGACGGCGGTGTGTTCGACCAGATCTATCAGGCACAGTGATCGGTAGTTCCGGCAGTGTCTGGATTTGGCGTGGGAGCGGGCTTGCCCCGCGATGGCGGCGGTAAGTCCACCATCGTAATCGCGGGGCAAGTCGCACCGGCGCACCGCCGCTCCCACGCTTACCACCGCTTCACGCTTCAGTAGCCTGCATGGGCCCGGGATCCCTCCCGGGCTTCGTGCGTTCAACCAGGGACCTTTATGTCACGTCGTATATCCCCCGTCATACCCGGCTTCGGGCTGACGCTGGGCTACACCTTGGTGTACCTCAGCCTGATCGTGCTGATACCGCTGGCGGCCATGTTCATCCATGCCTCGCAGCTGACCTGGGAGCAGTTCTGGAACATCGTCAGCGCGCCGCGGGTCATCGCCGCGCTGAAGCTGAGTTTCGGCACCGCCCTGTTCGCCGCCATCATCAACGGCGTGATCGGCACCCTGCTGGCCTGGGTGCTGGTGCGCTACACCTTCCCCGGGCGCAAGATCATCGACGCGATGATCGACCTGCCGTTCGCCCTGCCCACGGCCGTGGCCGGTATCGCCTTGACTGCGCTGTACGCGCCGGCAGGCTGGGTCGGCCAGTTCGCCACCGACCTGGGCTTCAAGATCGCCTACACCCCACTGGGCATCACCCTGGCACTGACCTTCGTCACCCTGCCGTTCGTGGTGCGCACGGTGCAGCCGGTGCTGGCCGACATCCCGCGTGAAGTGGAAGAGGCCGCCGCCTGCCTGGGCGCGAAACCCTTGCAGGTGTTCCGCCACATCCTGGCGCCGGCGCTGCTGCCGGCCTGGCTGACCGGCTTCGCCCTGGCCTTCGCCCGCGGCGTGGGCGAGTACGGTTCGGTGATCTTCATCGCCGGCAACATGCCGATGAAGACCGAGATCCTGCCGCTGCTGATCATGGTCAAGCTCGACCAGTACGACTACACCGGCGCCACCGCCATCGGCGTGCTGATGCTGGTGGTTTCCTTCATCCTGCTGCTGCTGATCAACTTGCTGCAGCGGCGCATCGAAACCCCTTGAAGGAGGCCCGCTAATGTCTTCATCGACCCTTGGCGCGAGCGCCGCCGCCAACGCCGCCCGGCGTGGCAGCGCCACTTCGCGCCGCGTGCTGATCACCCTGGCCTGGATCGTCTTCGCCCTGTTCCTGGCCCTGCCGCTGGTGATCGTGGTGTCCCAGGCGCTCAAGAACGGCTTCGGCACGTTCTTCGAGGCAATCTTCGAGGCCGATGCGCTGTCGGCGCTCAAGCTCACCCTGCTGGCGGTGGCCATCTCGGTGCCGCTGAACCTGCTGTTCGGGGTCAGTGCCGCCTGGTGCGTGAGCAAGTACAGCTTCCGTGGCAAAAGTATCCTGGTGACCCTGATCGACCTGCCGTTCTCGGTGTCGCCGGTGATCGCCGGCCTGGTCTACGTGCTGATGTTCGGCGCCCAGGGCCTGTTCGGCCCGTGGCTGCAGGACCACGATATCCAGATCGTGTTCGCCCTGCCGGGCATTGTCCTGGCGACCATCTTCGTCACCGTGCCGTTCGTGGCCCGTGAACTGATCCCGCTGATGCAGGAGCAGGGCACCCAGGAAGAGGAGGCCGCGCGCCTGCTCGGCGCCAACGGCTGGCAGATGTTCTGGCACGTCACTCTGCCGAACATCAAATGGGGCCTGATCTACGGCGTGGTGCTGTGCACCGCGCGGGCGATGGGCGAGTTCGGCGCGGTGTCGGTGGTGTCCGGGCATATCCGTGGCGTCACCAACACCTTGCCGCTGCACGTGGAGATCCTCTACAACGAGTACAACCATGTCGCGGCCTTCAGCGTGGCCAGCCTGTTGCTGATCCTGGCGCTCTTCATCCTGCTGCTCAAGCAGTGGAGCGAGAACCGTATTAACCGCCTGCGCCACAGCGCCGCGGAGGAATGATTCATGTCGATCGAAGTTCGTAATGTCAGCAAGCGCTTCAACAGCTTCCAGGCCCTGAACGCCATCAACCTGGATATCCACAGCGGCGAGCTGGTGGCCCTGCTCGGCCCGTCCGGCTGCGGCAAGACCACCCTGCTGCGCATCATCGCCGGCCTGGAAACGCCAGACGACGGCAGCATCGTGTTCCACGGCGAGGATGTTTCGGGCCACGACGTGCGTGACCGTAACGTCGGCTTCGTGTTCCAGCACTACGCGCTGTTCCGCCACATGAGTGTGTTCGACAACGTCGCGTTTGGCCTGCGCATGAAGCCCAAGGGCGAGCGCCCGAGCGAGAGCAAGATCGCCGAGAAGGTCCATGAGTTGCTGAACATGGTCCAGCTCGACTGGCTGTCCGACCGTTACCCCGAGCAACTGTCCGGTGGCCAGCGCCAGCGTATCGCCCTGGCCCGCGCCCTGGCGGTGGAGCCCAAGGTGCTGCTGCTCGACGAGCCGTTCGGCGCCCTCGACGCCAAGGTGCGCAAGGAGCTGCGCCGCTGGCTGGCGCGCCTGCACGAGGACATCAACCTGACCTCGGTGTTCGTCACCCACGACCAGGAAGAGGCCATGGAAGTGGCCGACCGCATCGTGGTGATGAACAAGGGCGTGATCGAGCAGATCGGCTCGCCGGGCGAGGTGTACGAGAAGCCGGCCAACGATTTCGTCTACCACTTCCTCGGCGATTCCAACCGCCTGGCGCTCAGCGAAGGGCACCATGTGCTGTTCCGCCCGCACGAAGTGTCGCTGTCGCGCCATGAAACCGAAGGCCACCATGCCGCCGAGGTGCGTGACATTCGCCCGCTGGGCGCGACGACCCGGGTGACCTTGAAGGTGGAAGGGCAGAGCGAGCTGATCGAGGCCGAGGTGGTCAAGGACCACGACAGCCTGACCGGGCTGGCGCGCGGGGAGACGCTGTTCTTCCGGCCGAAGGTGTGGCAGAAGGTGGCGGATATCTGATTCGCCTTTGCTGAACGAAGAACCCGGGCCTGGTCCCGGGTTTTTTATTGCCTGGACGGACGTAATCGCTGGGCAAGCCCGCTCCCACGCGTGTGCAGAAACATTGTCAGGCGACATGGCGTGGGAGCGGGCTTGCCCCGCGATTGCGATAGGTGCCCACATGCCATTCGGGCATTTTTTGCATGCCTTTCAGGCATCGCAAACACCCGATCTGGCTAGAGGCCGCTGGTGCTGTGGCTTGCGGCGAACCTGACAAAATCAATAGATAAAAAAGCTATAACTTCAACTTAAAACATTACTTTATGGCCTAAGCCCCTGCCGTCGATGATTCAGCCACACACCTGAATCGAGACCCCAGGAGTTTGATCAATGGGTAATGTCCAGTCGGCCGTCAGGGCCTTTGAGCAGCCATGGCACCCGGCATCGGGCGACCTGGTCGAGCTCGGACGCACGCTGCGCCTGCCGCTTGGCCAGTTGCGCCTGCAGCGCACGCCGGTGAGCGGCCTCAAGCGCCGCGACAAGCTGGCG
Source organism: Pseudomonas sp. GZD-209 (assembly GCF_049310485.1). Taxonomy (NCBI): domain Bacteria; kingdom Pseudomonadati; phylum Pseudomonadota; class Gammaproteobacteria; order Pseudomonadales; family Pseudomonadaceae; genus Pseudomonas; species Pseudomonas sp. GZD-209. The sequence continues at coordinate 31,326 of NZ_JBMOWQ010000011.1, read as the reverse complement.
CTGGGCCTGCTGGTGCTGGCCCTGCATGGCGCCGCCGCCTACTGGATCAGCCAGGCGCCGACCCCGGCGCTGCCGGTCGTGCCGCCGCAGATCCCGCCCATGACCATCGAGTTCGCCGCGCCCGCACCGCCAGTCGTCGAGCCGCCGCCACCTGCTCCGGCACCGCCTGTGGTCGAGCCGCCACCGCCGGTGGTCGACGAGCTGGCCGCCAAGCCAAAGCCCAAGCCGAAACCGGTGCCCAAGCCGGTGGCCAAGCCGCAACCCAAGCCGCAGCCGAAACCGGTCGAAGCACCGCCGCCAACGCCGGTGGCTGCCCCGGCACCGCCCGCGCCAGCCGCACCACCCGCGCCGGCCCCGGTGACCCCGGCATCGGCCAACGCCGCATACCTGAAGAACCCGGCTCCCGAGTACCCGCAGATGGCCCTGCGCCGTGGCTGGGAAGGCACCGTGCTGCTGCGCGTCGAGGTGCTGCCCAGCGGCAAGCCCGGGCAGATCCAGCTGCAGAAAAGCAGTGGCCGTGACGCCCTGGATGCTGCCGCGCTGGCCGCAGTCAAGCGCTGGAGTTTCGTCCCCGCCAAGCAGGGCGACGTGGCCCTGGCCGGCTGGGTCAGCGTACCCATCGATTTCAAGCTTCGTTAATTCGCCACCGCACAAAGGAAGGACATCACCATGAGCCTGTTGGCATCCCCCCTCGAATCCGTTGAAAGCGCCGTCATCTGGCTGTTGGTCGGTTTCTCCGTGGCCACTTGGGCGCTGGCCCTGGTCAAGGTCGTGCAGTTCGTGCGCCTCAAGCGCCAGGACAAGCGCTTCCACCAGCAGTTCTGGGCCGCATCCAGCCTCGATTCCGCCGCCGAAATCAGCCACCAGCAACCCGGCCCCGCCGCCCGTGTCGCCCAGGCCGGTTACGCCGCCATCGCCGTCGGTGAACCCGGCCAGGCTAATGACCTGAGCCAGGCCATCAACCATCAGGACCGCCTGGAGCGCGCCCTGCGCCAGCAGATCGTGCGCGAGCGCCGCTCGCTGGAAACCGGCCTGGCGGTGGTCGCCAGTATCGGCAGCACCTCGCCCTTCATCGGCCTGTTCGGCACCGTGTGGGGCATCATGGAAGCGCTCAAGGGCATCAGCGCGGCCGGTTCCGCCAGCCTGGAAACCGTGGCCGGCCCGATCGGCGCGGCGCTGGTCGCCACCGGCGTGGGTATCGCCGTCGCGGTGCCGGCAGTGCTGGTCTACAACTACTTCCTGCGCCGCCTCAAGCTGACCGCTGCCGACCTCGACGACTTCGCCCACGACTTCTACAGCCTGGCGCAGAAGAGTGCCTTCCGCGTGCTGCTGCACCCGGCGGTGCAGCGCCAGCAGGCCGGCTTCAACCAACCTGTGAAGGAGGCCTCCTGACATGGCCTTCTCGACCCAGGACAGCGATGAAGTATTGAGTGAAATCAACGTCACGCCACTGGTGGACGTCATGCTGGTGCTGCTGGTGGTGTTCATCGTCACCGCGCCGCTGCTGACCAACGCCATCCCCATCAACCTGCCCAAGACCGAGGCCGTGGCCCCGGTGGAGCAGAAGGACCCGCTGGTGGTGAGCATCGATGGCAGCGGCAAGCTGTTCATCAACAAGGACGAGATCCAGCCCGACCTGCTGGAAACCAACCTCAAGGCCGCCAAAGGCAAGGACGCCGAGCTGCGCGTGCAGCTGCAGGCCGACGATGGCGTGAACTACGGCGAAGTCGCCCGGGCCATGGCGGCCATCGAACGCGCCGGCATCACCAAGCTGGCGGTGATCACCGCGCGCTGACCGGCCATACCCCCTTCAGGCAAGTGCTTATGGGCCATTTTCCTTGGCAGGGGATGGCCCTTTTTTTATTCGTGGGAGCGGGCTTGCCCCGCGATTGCGGGCACCGCGGTGGATGGCACCGGCTGTGCCGGTGTTCGCGGGGCAAGCCCGCTCCCACACCGCATAGTCAAATAACGAATAAACAAATGAAAAAATATGATTTATGGATATATGTGACCAGCTGTTAAGGTCACTTCCATCCAGCGGGGCCAACCCCTCGCGGCCCTGCAATCGAATCGAAGGAAGCGCTTTCAATGCTGGTTGTTTCTGTCGGTGGTAGCCCCAGTCTTCGTTCACGCTCCGGCGTGCTGCTAGAACGCACCCGCGACTGGCTGCAGGAGCGCGGAGTCGAAGTGGTGACCTTCCAGGTGCGTGAGTTCAACGCCGAAGACCTGCTGCACGCGCGCTTCGACAGCCCGCAGGTGCGCCACTTCATCGAGCTGGTGGCCCAGGCCGACGGCCTGGTGGTGGCCACCCCGGTGTACAAAGCCTCGTTTGCCGGCGCGCTGAAGACCCTGCTCGACCTGCTGCCCGAGCGTGCCCTGGAACACAAGGTGGTATTGCCGGTGGCAACCGGCGGCAGCATCGCCCACATGCTTGCCGTGGACTACGCGCTCAAGCCGGTGCTGTCTGCCTTGAAGGCGCAGGAGACCCTGCAAGGGATCTTCGCCGACGACAGCCAGATCGCCTACGGCGAAGGCAACCGCCCTGCACAGCTGGCCCCGGCCCTGGAGCAGCGCCTGCAGGATTCGCTGGAAACCTTCCATGGCGCCCTGGCGCGGCGGCCTCGGCCGGTCGCACCGGGTGTGCTCAACGAACGCCTGCTCAGTGCCCGCTGGAGCATCTGAGCCACTGATACACCGCTTCACTGCTGTCCCACCTTACTCGCCCGTCAACGAGGCAAGCAGGTGCAACCCGAACCCAACTCGCACAGGAGAGCGCCATGCGCACAGTCTTCTTGCGTCGTGGTCTGGTCGCCCTGTTTGCGGCGGCTGTGTCCTTCGGCGCCATTACCCAAGCCCAGGCCGAGAGCCTGCGTATCGGTTACCAGAAATACGGCACCCTGGTGCTGCTCAAGGCCAAGGGCTCGCTGGAGAAGCGCCTGAAGGAACAGGGCATCGACGTGCAATGGACCGAGTTCCCCGGCGGCCCGCAGCTGCTTGAAGGGCTCAACGTCGGCTCGATCGACTTCGGTGTCACCGGCGAAACCCCGCCCGTGTTCGCCCAGGCCGCCGGCGCCGACCTGCTCTACGTCGCCTACGAGCCGCCAGCCCCGCACAGCGAGGCGATCCTCGTGCCCAAGGGCTCGTCGATCCAGTCGGTGAAAGAGCTCAAGGGCAAGAAAGTCGCGCTGAACAAAGGCTCGAACGTTCATTACCTGCTGGTGCGTGCCCTCGAAGACGCCGGCCTCAAATACACCGACATCCAGCCGGTCTACCTGCCGCCGGCCGACGCCCGCGCCGCCTTTGAGCGTGGCAGCGTCGATGCCTGGGTGATCTGGGACCCGTACCAGGCCGCCGCCGAGCAACAGCTGCAGGCCCGTACCCTGCGTGACGGCAAGGGCCTGGTCGACAACCACCAGTTCTACCTGGCCACCCGCAACTACGCCACGCAACACCCGGCGGTGATCAACACCCTGGTCGAGGAAGTGCGCACCGTGGGCCAGTGGTCCCAGGCCAACCCCCAGGAGGTGACCGACCAGGTCGCGCCGCTGCTCGGCCTGCCCGCCGACATCACCCTGACCTCGGTGAAACGCCAGGGCTACGGTGCCGCGCCGCTGACCCCGGAAGTGATCGGCGCGCAGCAGAAGATCGCCGACACCTTCCAGGCCCTGAAGTTGATCCCCAAGCCCTTGAGCATCAAGGACGTGATCTGGACACCCCCCGCCAAGGTCGCCAGCGCGCCTTGACCGATTCGCCAGCGCCGGGGCCAGGCCCCGGCTCGAGCCACCCTTGAGGAGACAACTCCAATGAGCCTGAACATCTTCTGGTTCCTGCCTACCCACGGTGACGGCAAGTACCTGGGCACCAGCGAAGGCGCCCGCGCCGTCGACCATGGCTACCTGGCGCAGATCGCCCAGGCCGCCGACCGCCTCGGCTTCGGCGGCGTGCTGATCCCCACCGGGCGGTCCTGCGAGGATTCCTGGCTGGTCGCCGCGTCGCTGATCCCGGTGACCGAGCGCCTGAAGTTCCTGGTCGCGCTGCGCCCGGGGATCATTTCGCCGACCGTGGCCGCGCGCCAGGCCGCTACCCTCGATCGCCTGTCCAACGGCCGTGCGCTGTTCAACCTGGTGACCGGCGGCGACCCCGACGAACTGGCCGGTGACGGCCTGCACCTGAACCATCAGGAGCGCTACGAGGCCTCGGTGGAGTTCACCCGCATCTGGCGCAAGGTGCTGGAAGGTGAAAACGTCGATTACGACGGTAAACACATCCAGGTAAAGGGCGCCAAGCTGCTCTACCCGCCGATTCAGCAACCACGTCCGCCGCTGTATTTCGGCGGCTCGTCCGAGGCAGCCCAGGACCTGGCTGCCGAACAGGTCGAGCTGTACCTGACCTGGGGCGAGCCACCGGCCGCCGTCGCCGAGAAGATCGCCCAGGTGCGCGAAAAAGCCGCCGCCCAGGGCCGTGAAGTGCGCTTCGGTATTCGCCTGCATGTGATCGTGCGGGAAACCAACGAAGAAGCCTGGGCTGCCGCCGACAAGCTGATCTCGCACCTGGACGACGACACCATCGCCCGCGCCCAGGCTTCGCTGGCACGCTTCGACTCGGTCGGCCAGCAACGCATGGCCGCGCTGCACAACGGCAACCGCGACAAGCTGGAAGTCGCCCCCAACCTGTGGGCCGGCGTCGGCCTGGTGCGCGGCGGTGCCGGCACCGCGCTGGTAGGCGATGGCCCGACCGTGGCGGCGCGGGTCAAGGAATACGCGGATCTGGGCATCGATACCTTCATCTTCTCGGGTTATCCACACCTGGAAGAGTCGTACCGTGTGGCTGAACTGCTGTTCCCGCACCTGGATGTGCAGCGCCCGGAGCAACCGAAAACCGGTGGCTACGTGAGCCCGTTCGGCGAGATGGTCGCCAACGACATCCTGCCCAAAGCCGTGTCGCAGAGCTGAGGGCCGGGCCATGAGTCGTGCAACTTCCTCCAACCTGACCCAGCGCCTGGCGCCGTGGGCGCTGCCGGTGCTGCTGTTGGCAGTCTGGCAACTGGCGGTCAGCGCTGGCTGGCTGTCGACGCGCATCCTGCCGGCACCCAGCGCAGTGGTCAGCGCCGGGGTCGAGCTGGTGCGCAGCGGCGATATCTGGACCCACCTGGCCATCAGTGGCTGGCGTGCCGGGCTGGGCTTCGCCATCGGCGGCAGCATCGGCCTGGTACTGGGTTTCATCACCGGCCTGTCGAAGTGGGGCGAGCGCCTGCTCGACAGCTCGGTGCAGATGATCCGCAACGTGCCGCACCTGGCGCTGATCCCGCTGGTGATCCTGTGGTTCGGTATCGATGAGTCGGCAAAGATTTTCCTGGTGGCGCTGGGGACCTTGTTCCCGATCTACCTGAACACCTACCACGGCATCCGCAACGTCGACCCGGCGCTGGTGGAAATGGCGCGCAGCTACGGGCTGTCAGGCTTCGGCCTGTTCCGTCAGGTGATCCTGCCGGGGGCGCTGCCGTCGATCCTGGTCGGTGTGCGCTTCGCCCTGGGCTTCATGTGGCTGACCCTGATCGTCGCCGAGACCATTTCGGCCAACGCCGGCATCGGTTACCTGGCGATGAACGCCCGTGAGTTCCTGCAGACCGACGTGGTGGTGCTGGCGATCGTGCTGTACGCCGTGCTCGGCAAGCTCGCCGACCTGGCGGCCCGTGGCCTGGAGCGCGTGTGGTTGCGCTGGCACCCGGCCTATCAGGTCGCCAAGAAGGAGGGTGCGTGATGACCGTGCTCAAAGAGCAGCCGCCACGCCTGCTGCGTGGCATCCCGCTGGCCGCCAACGGCCTGCGCAAGACCTTTGGCCAGCGCGAAGTGTTGAAGGGCATCGACCTGCACATTCCGGCCGGCCAGTTCGTCGCCATCGTCGGCCGCAGCGGCTGCGGCAAGAGCACCTTGCTGCGCCTGCTGGCCGGGCTCGACAACCCCAGCGCCGGCGAATTGCTGGCCGGTGCCGCGCCGCTGGCCGAGGCCCGGGAGGACACCCGGCTGATGTTCCAGGACGCCCGCCTGCTGCCGTGGAAGAAGGTGATCGACAACGTCGGCCTGGGCCTGTCCGGCGACTGGCGCCAACGGGCGCTGGATGCCCTGGAGGCGGTCGGCCTGGCTGACCGCGCCAATGAGTGGCCGGCGGCCTTGTCCGGCGGCCAGAAGCAACGGGTGGCCCTGGCCCGGGCGTTGATCCATCAGCCGCGCCTGCTGCTGCTGGACGAGCCGCTGGGCGCGCTGGACGCATTGACCCGTATCGAGATGCAGCAACTGATCGAACGCCTGTGGCGTCAGCACGGTTTCACCGTGCTGCTGGTCACCCACGACGTCAGCGAAGCCGTCGCCGTGGCTGACCGGGTGATCCTGATCGAGGACGGCGCCGTCGGCCTCGACCTGCTGGTCGACCTGCCGCGCCCCCGGGCGCGTGGTTCGCACCGCCTGGCAAGCCTGGAAAGTGAAGTGCTGGACCGTGTTCTGTCCGCCCCGGGCACCCCGCCCGAGCCGGAACCTGTAGCCCCTTTGCCCACGCAACTGCGTTGGGCGCATTGAACCCCGAAGCCAATCAAAGGAAATCAGCCATGACCATCAAAGCCATCAACGTTCGCAACCAGTTCAAAGGCACCGTGAAGGAAATCCTCGAAGGCCCGGTACTGTCGGAAATCGACGTGCAGACCGCCTCTGGCGTGGTGACTTCGGTGATCACCACCCGTTCCGTGAAGGAGCTGGAGCTGCAGGTGGGCAGTGAAGTGATCGCGTTTGTGAAATCGACCGAGGTGTCCATCGCCAAACTCTGATTTCCGGTGTCCTGCGAAGCGTGGGAGCGGGCTTGCCCCGCGATGGCGTCAGTCGACACATCTACGTGGCCTGACTTGACGCCATCGCGGGGCAAGCCCGCTCCCACGATCGCGTTGTGTCAGAGGGGGCGCTTGGCCAGAAACGGCGGCAGGTACAGCCCCAGATACGCCTCGAACACCCGCATCCCTTCTTCCGCCATGCGCGGGGTGATCTGCTCGTGCAGCTGCATTGAGCGGGCATACACCCGATCGCTCAGCTCCATCGCCAAGGCGAACACATGCACATCCTGCGGCATCGCCGGCAACTGGAAATGCCGGTCGAACAGCTGGTGCATCAACTCGCCCAGTTCCAGGTCGTGCTGGCGGTCAGCCTGGACCACTTCGCTCAGGCCATGCTGGGCCAGGATCAGTTGCCGCGCTGCGGCGTCCTCGTTGTAGATGTCGAGCATGCGCTGCTCGATCAACCGTGACAGGCCGTGCCAGGTGCTGAACGCCGCGCTGTCGATCGGTGCGCTCAAGGCTTCGCGAAAGGCCCGGTGCACATCGGCGGTCAGCGCTTCGAGCAAGGCCGGTACGCTGGCGAAGAAGTGGTACACCGACGACGGCGGGATCTGCGCCCGCTCGGCGACGTTGTAGATCGACAACCCCGCCACCCCTTGCCCGGCCAGCAGCTCGCGCGCAGCTGCCAGGATCGCTTCGATCCTGGCCTGGCTGCTGGCGCGCGGTTTGCGCGGGGTGGCGGTGCGGTTCATCAGTTGCTGATGGCCAGGATGCTGGCCTGGTAGGCGCCGACGAACAGGTCGAAGTCGCCGACTTCCTGCTGCTCCAGGCGCGATTGTTCGGCCAGGGAGTTGCGGGCGAGGGTTTCGAAGGCCTGTTGCTGTTCGGTGGTCAGTGGCTGCTCGCGGAACGTCTCGGCGTGCACGCGGCTCTGGCGCAGGGAGAACTCGATGAAGCTTTCATCGTGTTCGGTCATGCGCGCCAGTACCTGGGCCGACGGGGTCAGTTCAGGGTCATCGACCTTGGCCTGTTGGGCTTGCAGGGCCTTGGCGTGCTCGTTGCCGCCTTGGGCACGGTCGAGCAGCTCGGCCATCTGGCCGATACGGCTGATGAGCTCGCTGGCCCAGTCCTTGAGCGCGATCGGCTGGCCGTTACGCTGCAGCGCAAGGCCCGGGCGACGGCCTTCCTTGACCACGGTCAGGAAGTTGCTGGTGCACTGGCCGCATTCGCCGTTGTCCAGCTGCGGGCTGTCGTCCAGCGCACAGAGCAGCAGGAAGGCGTCGAGGAAGCGCGCTTCGGTGAGGTCGATGCCCACCGGCAGGAACGGGTTGATGTCCAGGCAACGCACTTCGACGTACTGCACGCCACGGGAGATCAGGGCCTGGATCGGCCGCTCGCCGGTGTAGGTCACGCGCTTGGGGCGGATGTTCGAGTAATACTCGTTCTCGATCTGCAGGATGTTGGTGTTGAGCTGCACCCACTCGCCATCCTTGTGCGTGCCGACCTCGACGTAGGGCGGGTAGGGCGTGCCGACCGCCTTGCGCAGGCTGTCGGTGTAGCTGTCGAGGTTGTTGTAGCAGGGCGTCAGGCCCGCCTGGGCGTTGCTCTGGTAACCCAGGTCGCTCATGCGCAGGCTGGTGGCGTAGGGCAGGTAGAGGGTGTTGGCGTCGAGCTCTTCGAGCTGGTGCGGGCGGCCGCGCAGGAAGCCTTTGTCCAGCGTCGGCGAGGCGCCGAACAGGTACATCAGCAGCCAGCTGTAGCGGCGGAAATTGCGGATCAGCGCGATGTAGGCCGCGGACTGGTAGTCGCGGTCGTCCTCTGCGCTGCCTTCTTCGGCGCGCAGCAATGGCCACAGTGCTTCAGGCAGCGAGAAGTTGTAGTGGATGCCGGCGATGCACTGCATGGTGCGGCCGTAACGCAGGGCCAGGCCCTTGCGGTACACGTGCTTGAGCTTGCCGATGTTCGAGGTGCCGTACTCGGCGATCGGGATGTCCTCCTCGGCCGGCAGCGCGCAGGGCATCGACGGGCTCCACAGCAACTCGTGGCCCAGCTTGCTGTAGACGAAGCGGTGGGTCTGTTCGAGGCTTTCGAGCACCTTGGCCGGGTCGGCCAGGGCTGGGGTGATGAACTCCAGCAGCGACTCGGAATAGTCGGTGGTGATCTGCTCGTTGGTCAGCGCCGAACCCAAGGCTTCGGGGTGCGGGGTCTGGGCCAGGCGACCGTCTTCGGTCACGCGCAGGCATTCGCGCTCAATGCCGTGCAGGCACTGCTTGAGCAGGTCGAGGTTGTCGCCGAGCAGGCTCAGGCGGCGGTTGAGGAGGTCGCTCAAGATGGATTCCTTCACGCGTCAGTCGCCCCAATATGGGGGTAGGTATGACGGTCTACAAGGGTAGTTGGGAAAGGAACTGGCGTTGTCGCCTGGTTGCGCGGTTCCGGCACAGCCTGATCGCGGGGCAAGCCCGCTCCCACGCCTTCAATATCTGGCGTGGGAGCGGGCTTGTCCCGCGATGGCTTACAGCATTACGCCGAAAATACCGCAGATGATAGTGTTACACCCCCCCCCTCTCCTTTTCTCTTTTTGGGGGGGGGTTGCCTCCCCCCCGCGATGGCTTACAGCATTACGCCGAAAATACCGCAGATGATGCTACATCAGCTAGAGAACCGCGAAGGTTCCCTGCGCCTTGGCCACCAACTTGTCGCCCTGGAGCACGTCGGCGTCGACCACCAGCGTGCGTCGCCCGGCATGCAGCACGCGGGCGGTGCACAGCACCTCACCCTCGCTGACGGCGCGCATGTAGTTGATCTTGCACTCGATGGTCACGCTCTGCTGGTCGAAACCATGGCTGGCCGAACAGGCCAGGCCCATGGCGATATCGACCAGGCTGAAGATCGCCCCGCCGTGCAGCTTCTGGCCACGGTTGCGCAACTGCGGCTCGAGCGCCAGGGCTACCTCGGCAACGCCGCTGTCCAGGCGTTGCAGGCGGCAGCCCAGCAGCTGGCTGAAGGCGCTTTCGACGTACTCTTTCGGGACGTCCATCACTTCTTCTTCAACTGCTTGGCGTTGGCGAACAGCGAGGCCATGGCGTTGTTGGCCGGTGCGGCGGCAGTGGTTTCACGCGGGCGCGGTGCCTGCTGCTGGCGGTTGCCGCCATTGCCGCCACGGTTACCGCCACGGTTGCCTTCGACCTTCTCGCCCGGGGTGTCGCTCATGCGCATGGACAGGCCGACCCGCTTGCGCGGAATGTCCACTTCCATGACCTTGACCTTGACCACGTCGCCGGCCTTGACTGCTTCACGCGGGTCCTTGATGAACTTCTCGGACAGCGCCGAGATGTGCACCAGGCCGTCCTGGTGCACGCCGATGTCGACGAAGGCACCGAAGTTGGTGACGTTGGTCACCACGCCTTCGAGGATCATGCCCGGCTCCAGGTCCTTGAGGTCCTCGACGCCGTCCTGGAAGGTGGCGGTCTTGAACTCGGGGCGTGGGTCGCGGCCGGGCTTGTCCAACTCCTGCAGGATGTCGGTAACGGTCGGCAGGCCGAAGGTTTCGTCGGTGAACTTCTTCGGGTCCAGGCGCTTGAGGAAGCCGCTGTCGCCGATCAGCGAGCGGATGTCGCGCTCGGTGCCGGCGGCGATGCGCTGCACCAGCGGGTAGGCCTCGGGGTGCACGGCGGAGGCGTCCAGCGGGTTGTCGCCGTTCATCACACGCAGGAAGCCGGCGGCCTGTTCGAAGGTCTTTTCACCGAGGCGGCTGACCTTTTTCAGCGCGGCGCGGGTGGCGAACGGGCCGTTGGCGTCGCGGTGGGAAACGATATTCTGCGCAAGCGTTGCGTTGAGGCCGGAGATGCGCGTCAGCAAGGCCACCGAAGCGGTGTTGACGTCCACGCCCACAGCGTTCACGCAGTCCTCGACCACGGCGTCCAGGCCACGGGCCAGTTTCAGCTGCGATACGTCGTGCTGGTACTGGCCGACACCGATGGATTTCGGGTCGATCTTCACCAGTTCCGCCAGTGGGTCCTGCAGGCGGCGGGCGATAGACACAGCGCCACGGATCGATACGTCCAGGTCCGGGAACTCGCGGGCGGCCAGCTCCGAAGCCGAATACACCGATGCGCCGGCTTCGGAGACCATGATCTTGGTGATCTTCAATGCTGGGTATTTTTTGACCAGCTCGGCTACCAGCTTGTCACTTTCGCGGCTGGCGGTGCCGTTGCCGATGGCGACCAGCTCTACCGAGTGCTTGGCGCACAGGGCGGCCATGATCGAGATGGTGCGGTCCCAGTCGTTCTTCGGCGCGTGTGGGTACACCGTGGTGTAGTCCAGCAGCTTGCCGGTGGCGTCGACCACGGCAATCTTGCAGCCGGTGCGCAGGCCCGGGTCGAAGCCCAGGGTGGCGCGCGGGCCGGCCGGGGCGGCCAGCAGCAGGTCGTGCAGGTTGTGGGCGAACACGTTGATCGCCTCGCCTTCGGCGTTGTCGCGCAGCTCGCCGAACAGGTCGGTTTCCAGGTGGGTGTACAGCTTGACCTTCCAGGTCCAGCGCACCACTTCGCCCAGCCACTTGTCGGCCGGGCGGTTGCGGTTTTCGATACCGACGTGGCTGCTGATCATCACTTCGCACGGGTGCAGGGTGCCGGGCAGCTCTTCGCCGACTTTCAGCGAGGCGCTCAGCACGCCCTCGTTGCGCCCGCGGAAGATCGCCAGGGCGCGGTGCGACGGGGCGGTGCGCAGCAGTTCGTCATGGGCGAAGTAATCGCGGAACTTGGCGCCTTCCTCTTCCTTGCCGGCCACCAGGCGGGCGCTGAGCACGGCTTCCTGCTTGAGGAAGTTGCGCAGTTTTTCCAGCAGGGCGGCGTCTTCGGCGAAGCGCTCCATGAGGATGTACTTGGCGCCTTCGAGCGCTGCCTTGACGTCGGCCACGCCTTTTTCGGCGTCGACGAAGCGCGCCGCTTCGCTTTCCGGATTCAGTTGCGGGTCGTTGAACAGGCCGTCGGCCAGCTCGCCGAGGCCGGCTTCCAGGGCGATCTGGCCCTTGGTGCGACGCTTCTGCTTGTAGGGGAGGTAGAGGTCTTCGAGGCGGGTCTTGGTGTCGGCGAGCTTGATTTCGCGGGCCAGTTCCGGGGTCAGTTTGCCCTGCTCCTCGATGCTGGCGAGGATGCTGGCGCGCCGGTCGTCGAGTTCGCGCAGGTAGCGCAGGCGCTCTTCCAGGTGGCGCAGCTGGGTGTCGTCCAGGCTGCCGGTCACTTCCTTGCGGTAACGGGCGATGAAGGGCACGGTCGAGCCTTCGTCCAACAGGCCCACGGCCGCTTCGACCTGTTGTGGGCGCACGCCCAGTTCCTCGGCGATACGGCTGTTGATGCTGTCCATGAGAACCACCTGACAAATAGTGAATGCAAGGCCGCGGGTGGCTGTTCAGGCCCGGCGGCGCTGGGTGAAAGGCGCGCATTATACCCATCGTGCCGGGCTTGCGGTGATGGCGCCGGGCCATGGGGCTGCGGCATGGAAGTGGCACCATGGGAAAAATCTGCTAACAATGCACACGGCACGCGCTGCAATGGCTACGCCATAATGCGCGGCGATCTCAGAGGAGCAATTCATGACCAGCACCGCAAACGCCGCAGATGGCGACAAGATTCTCATCGTCGACGACGACCCAGGCCTGAGCAGCCTGCTGGACCGTTTTTTCACCAGCAAGGGCTTCCGTGTGCGCACCGTGCCCAACGTCGAACAGATGGACCGCCTGCTGGCCCGTGAGGTGTTCAACCTGGTGGTGCTCGACCTGATGCTGCCGGGCGAAGACGGCCTGTCCGCGTGCAAGCGCCTGCGCGCGTCGAACAACCAGATCCCGATCATCATGCTCACCGCCAAGGGCGACGAGCTCAGCCGCATCAAAGGGCTGGAGCTGGGCGCCGACGACTACCTGGCCAAGCCCTTCAACCCCGACGAGCTGGTGGCCCGGGTCAAGGCCGTGCTGCGTCGCCAGTCGCCGACGGTGCCGGGCGCGCCGGGCAGCGAGGAAGAGACCGTCACCTTCGGTGACTACGAACTGTCGCTGGCCACCCGCGAACTCAAGCGTGGCGACGAAACGCACATGCTTACCACCGGCGAATTCGCCGTGCTCAAGGCCCTGGTGATGCATGCCCGCGAGCCGCTGACCCGCGACAAACTGATGAACCTGGCCCGTGGCCGCGAGTGGGATGCGCTGGAGCGCTCCATCGACGTGCAGATCTCGCGCCTGCGCCGGATGATCGAACCCGACCCGTCCAAGCCGCGTTACATCCAGACCGTGTGGGGCGTGGGCTACGTCTTCGTGCCGGACGGAAACGCCGGCAAATGAGCCAGCCGGCTCGTTGCGACGGTGCAGGGCGGCTCGCAGGAGCCGCCCTGTTTTCGTCTGTGGCGCGCGGCTTTTCCACGTTGCCTTTGCTGATTAGTAGTGATCGATGAAAACCCCTCTCTGGTTCCCGCAAAGTTTCTTCGCCCGCACCCTGTGGCTGGTGCTGATCGTCGTGCTGTTCTCCAAGGCGCTGACCTTGGTGTACCTGCTGATGAACGAGGACGTGCTGGTCGATCGCCAGTACAGCCATGGCGTGGCCCTGACCCTGCGCGCCTACTGGGCGGCGGATGAAGAGAACCGTGACAAGATCGCCGAGGCTGCCGGGCTGATCCGGGTGACCGGTTCCGGCGTGCCGGAAGGCGAGCAGCACTGGCCGTACAGCGAGATCTACCAGCGCCAGATGCAGGCCGAACTGGGTGATGACACCGAGGTGCGCCTGCGTATCCACGCGCCACCGGCGCTGTGGGTGAATGCGCCGAGCCTGGGCCCGGGCTGGCTCAAGGTGCCGCTGTACCCGCACCCGTTGCGCGGGCAGAAGATCTGGAACGTGCTGGGCTGGTTCCTGGCCATTGGCCTGTTGTCCACCGCTTCGGCGTGGATCTTCGTGCGCCAGCTCAACCAGCCGCTCAAGCGCCTGGTGTTCGCCGCCCGCCAACTGGGCCAGGGGCGCAGCGTGCGCCTGCCGGTCAGCGACACCCCCAGCGAGATGACCGAGGTGTACAAGGCGTTCAACCAGATGGCCGAGGACGTCGAACAGGCTGGGCGTGAGCGCGAGTTGATGCTGGCCGGTGTATCCCATGACTTGCGCACGCCCTTGACCCGGCTGCGCCTGTCGTTGTCGCTGATGGACAACGACAGCGACCTCAGCGACGACATGGTCCGCGACATCGAAGACATGGATGCGATCCTCGACCAGTTCCTGGCGTTCATCCGTGACGGGCGCGACGAGCCGGTGGAGGAGGTCGACTTCAACGAGCTGATCCGTGAAGTGGTGGCGCCGTACAACCAGCCCAAGGAGCGCGTGCGCCTGTGCCTGGAGCCGATCCCGCCGTTCGCGCTGCGCCGAGTGTCGCTCAAGCGCATGCTCGGCAACCTGATTGGCAACGCCTTGCACCACGCCGGCAAGGGCGTGGAGGTGGCGGCCTATGTGTCGGGTGACCAGAGCGCGCCGTACGTGGTGCTCAGTGTGCTGGACCGTGGCACGGGCATCGATGAATCGGAGCTGGAGACCATCTTCAACCCGTTCATCCGTGGCGACCGGGCGCGGGGTGGCAAGGGCACCGGGCTGGGGCTGGCGATCGTCAAGCGGATCGCCGCGCAGCACGGTGGCAATGTCGAGTTGCGCAACCGGTCCGGTGGCGGGATCGAGGCGCGGGTGAGACTGCCGCTGGGGTTGCTGTTACCGCGTAACGCGGTCTGAATGCATCGCGGGGGGGGAGGAGCTCCCCACCTGGTTGGGTGGGGGGGGGGTGTTTTCCCTGTCGGAGTGCACGGGGGGAAACCCCCTCCCCTGTGTTGTGGACGTGGGAGCGGGCTTGCCCCGCGATTGATTTCAGCCTTTGCCTTTGGTCCGGGTCTGATTCGGCCCGCCATTCTTCTCCAGGTGCTCGATGATCATCCCGGCCACATCCTTGCCGGTGGTCACCTCGATCCCCTCCAGGCCCGGTGAGGAATTCACCTCCATCACCAGCGGCCCGTGGTTGGAGCGCAGGATATCCACACCCGCCACGCTCAGCCCCATCACCTTGGCCGCGCGGATCGCCGTCATGCGCTCCTCGGGGGTGATCTTGATCAGGCTGGCCACGCCACCGCGGTGCAGGTTGGAACGGAATTCACCGGGCTTGGCCTGGCGCTTCATCGAGGCGATCACCTTGTCGCCGACCACGAAGCAGCGGATGTCGGCGCCGCCGGCCTCCTTGATGTATTCCTGGACCATGATGTTCTGCTTCAGGCCCATGAACGCCTCGATCACCGACTCGGCGGCCTTGGTGGTTTCGCACAGCACCACGCCGATGCCCTGGGTGCCTTCGAGCACCTTGATCACCAGCGGTGCGCCGTTGACCATCTGGATCAGGTCAGGAATGTCGTCCGGCGAGTGGGCGAAGCCGGTGATCGGCAGGCCGATGCCGCGGCGTGACAGCAGCTGCAGCGAGCGCAGCTTGTCCCGCGAGCGGGCGATGGCCACCGATTCGTTGAGCGGGTAGACGCCCATCATCTCGAACTGGCGCAGCACCGCGCAGCCGTAGAAAGTGACCGAGGCACCGATGCGCGGGATTACCGCATCGAAGCCTTCCAGCGGCTTGCCGCGGTAATGGATCTGCGGCTTGTGGCTGGCAATGTTCATGTAGGCCCGGAGCGTGTCGACCACCACCACTTCATGGCCCCGCTGGGTACCGGCCTCGACCAGGCGGCGGGTGGAATACAGACGCGGATTGCGCGACAGCACAGCGATCTTCATGCAGCACCTGTGACAGGGGAAAGGGTGGCCGGGAAGGCCGGTTTGTCCTGGACGTACTTGAGGCCGGGGTTGACGACCAACTGGCCGTGGATGAGCGCTTTGGAGCCCAGCAGCAGCCGATAACGCATGTTCTTGCGGCAGGCCAGGGTGAACTCCACTTCCCAGACCCGGTCGCCAAGCGCCAGGGTGGTGCGGATCACGTAGCGGGCCTGGGCCTGGCCGTTGGAGCTCTTGATGCTTTTCATGGTCACCAGCGGCGCCTCGCAGCGCCGGTGGCGCAGTTGCACCACCGAGCCCAGGTGCGCGGTGAAACGCACCCAGGGCTGGCCATCGCGCTCGAAGGGTTCGACGTCGGTGGCGTGCAGGCTCGAGGTGCTGGCGCCGGTGTCGATCTTGGCGCGCAGGCCGGCCAGGCCGAGGTCGGGCAGGGCGACCCACTCGCGCAGGCCGATCACAGTCAGGTGGTCAAATGTCTTCACGGAGCGTGCCCTGCGGATAAGGTGGTGAACTGTAATGACGGCACGGACTTTTTGCATCCGTCAGTCACGGTAGTACAGTTCCGTGAAAGACAGAATTCGAGGAAAAACCATGGCACAAAAGCCCGAAGACGATGACAAGGTCCGCCTGGACAAATGGCTGTGGGCGGCGCGCTTCTACAAGACCCGTGCGCTGGCCAAGGCGGCCATCGAAAGCGGCAAGGTGCACTGCCGGGGCGAGCGTTGCAAGCCGGGCAAGGAGCCACGGGTGGGCGACGAATTCCTGCTGCGCACCGGCTTCGACGAGCGCACCGTGGTGGTCAAGGCGTTGTCGGCGGTGCGCCGTGGCGCGCCGGAGGCGCAGGCGCTGTATGAAGAAACTCCGGAGAGCGTGAAGCGCCGCGAGCAGGCAGCCGAGCTGCGCAAGGCAGGGGCGATGGGCGTGACCACCGACGGGCGGCCGAACAAGAAGCAGCGTCGGCAGATTCACCAGCTGCATGGCAGTTTCGAGTGATGCAATCGCGGGGCAAGTCGCATCGGCGCACCGCCGCTCCCACGCTGGGTACGTGGGAGCGGCGGTCTCCCCCCCCCCCCTCCCCCCCGCCCCACCCCCCCCCCCCCCCCTCCCCCCCCCCCCCCCCCCCCCCCCCGATGCGGGTGGTCAGGCGGCGCG
This sequence comes from Pseudomonas sp. GZD-209, assembly GCF_049310485.1. Classification (NCBI taxonomy): domain Bacteria; kingdom Pseudomonadati; phylum Pseudomonadota; class Gammaproteobacteria; order Pseudomonadales; family Pseudomonadaceae; genus Pseudomonas; species Pseudomonas sp. GZD-209. Next base: position 14,568 of record NZ_JBMOWQ010000011.1, on the reverse strand, counting down.
CATCACGCTCATTCGCCCGACCAACGGCAACCTGCCCAGCAGGTCGAACAGCGGCGCTGTCCAGCGCACCAGCGCCCGGCTGGCGTTGGCCGCCAGCGGCGTGTGGCAGCTCCAGCCCAGGGCCAGCACCGCCATCAGCAGGCCGCCGATGTAGTCGTCCTGGCCCCAGTGCGCGCCGGCCACCAGGCGCGGCAGCATGAACAGGCAGGCCAGCGCCCAGATCACCAGGTGCTGTACCAGCCGGCGGCTGAACAGGCTCATGAACAGCGCCCAGACCAGCAGCACCGAGGCATGGTCACCCGGGAAGCTCTGGCCGGAACGGTCCTTGAGCTCCCACTTGGCTTCCAGGTTCGGGTAGAGGTCGCTCAGGTGAACGGCGTTGTCGATGACCATCGACGGGCTCTTGTGTTGCCAACCCATTGCACCGACCCACTTGGAAAACAGCGCACGAATCACCACTAAGAGTAAAAGGGTCACCAGGAAGCCGAAAAACGCCTGGCGCACCTGAACTGCCTTGAATACCCAGTCGCCGCGGATCAGCAGCGACAGCATGATCACCCCGACCAGGAGGTCGAACGGGCGAAGGCTGCCGACGGCCCAGATGGAGCGCCAGAGCACATGGTCGGCCAGTGGGGCGTTGAGGCTGTGGAACAGCCACTCGTCGAAAGTCAGGCACAGGTTCTGGCCAACGGGCCATAACCAGAAACACAGTAGTGCGATGGGCACCAGCGTGCAGGCTGCCAAGGGTCCCCAGGACCACCTTGCTTGGAACAGTGGTCGATTATCCATAAAATACCTCGATCTCCAGCGGGAATTAGCGCCTTGTGAGCGCTCTATGACGGACCTTTCAGTCTCCTGCAATTATTTTGTCATCATTTTCAGATAGCCAGACAACCATGAGCGACTTGCCAGATACAGATTTCACCCAACGCTTCCTGTTCGACGACCGCGACGTGCGCGGCGAGATGGTCGCGCTGGAACGCAGCTACGCCGAGGTGCTGGCCAAGCACGATTACCCGCGCCCGGTCCGGCATTTGCTGGGCGAGCTGATGGGCGCCGCTGCACTGCTGGTGGGCACATTCAAGTTCGATGGGCTGCTGGTGCTCCAGGCTCAGTCCCAGGGGCCGGTGCCGCTGCTGGCCATCGAATACACCAGCGAGCACGAAATCCGCGGGCTGGCGCGCTATGAAGCCGAGCAGATCAAGGAGGATGCGAGCCTTGCCGACCTGATGCCCGGCGGCCACCTGGTGCTGACCATCATTCCGGTCAACGGCCAGCGCTACCAGGGCACCGTCGAGCTGGATGGCAAGGACCTGTCGGAGTGCTTCACCAACTACTTCGTCATGTCGCAGCAGGTGAATACCAGCATCTCCCTGGCCGCCGATGGCGTGCGCGCCCGTGGCCTGCTGGTGCAGCAACTGCCGGCCGAGATCCACAAGGACAGCGAGGAGCGCGCCGAAAGCTGGGCCCACGTGAAGGCGCTGGCCAGCACCGTGAAGACCGAAGAGCTGATCGGCCTGGACAACGAAACCGTGCTGCACCGCCTCTACCACGAGGACGCGGTTCGCCTGTTCGATATCCAGCCGCTACGCTTCCGCTGCAGCTGCTCGCGCGAGCGTTCCGGCAACGCCCTGATCAGCCTCGGCGAGCCCGATGCCAAGGCGCTGGTGGCCGAATCCGGCGGCCAGGTCGAGATCGATTGCCAGTTCTGCAATGAGCGCTATTTCTTCGATGCAAGCGATGTGGAGCAATTGTTTGCCGGTGGTGGCACCGACGCACCATCAGAAACTCACCACTGAAACGGTTAACTACAGGACTTTCTCCTGTCGAATTGCGCAAAAGCGCAGTTCTGACAGGAGGGGCCTACTTTTTTTGGGCGTTTCTGGCATAATCCGGCCACTTTTTTCGCTGTAGTAGTTTTTTCGAGACAACTACAAAACGTTTGGAGCACTCGGCCTCGGGCCGGATGGGGTATCTCATGACGCAAGCCAACAACACCGTGTACACCGACCTGAGCGTCGATGAGCTGGTAAAAGAAGCGCTGTCCCGCGGTGAAGGCGTGCTGGCCGATACTGGCGCGCTGGTGGTGGAAACCGGTCATCGCACCGGCCGTTCGCCGGCTGACCGTTTCATCGTCGAAGAACCTTCCACCCAGGACCAGATTGGCTGGGGCCCGATCAACCGCAAGTTCCCGGCCGACAAGTTCGATGCCCTGTGGGACCGCGTGGAGGCGTTCAACAACGCCCAGGATCACTTCGTTTCCTACGTTCACGTAGGTGCCGCAGCCGAGCACTACCTGCCGGTCAAGATGACCACCCAGACCGCCTGGCAGAACCTGTTCGGCCGTTGCCTGTTCATCAACCCTGAGCAGTACAACCCGGCTAGTCGCGGTGAGTGGCAGATCCTCAACGTCGCCAACTTCGAGTGCGTGCCTGAGCGTGACGGCACCAACTCCGACGGTTGCGTGATCATCAACTTCGCCCAGAAGAAGGTGCTGATCGCCGGCATGCGTTACGCCGGTGAAATGAAGAAAGCCATGTTCTCGGTGCAGAACTTCCTGCTGCCGGCCGCCGACGTGCTGCCGATGCACTGCGCCGCCAACATCGGCGAAGAGGGTGACGTCACCCTGTTCTTCGGCCTGTCCGGCACCGGCAAGACCACCCTGTCGGCCGACGAAAGCCGTTACCTGATCGGTGACGACGAGCACGGTTGGGGTGAGGGCGTGGTCTTCAACATCGAAGGCGGTTGCTATGCCAAGTGCATCGACCTCTCCGAGAAGAACGAGCCGGTCATCTGGAAAGCCATCAAGCACGGCGCGGTGCTGGAAAACGTCGTGATCGACGCCAACAAGCACGCCGACTACGCCGACGTGAGCCTGACCCAGAACAGCCGTGCCGCCTACCCGCTGGCGCACGTCGAGAAGGTCTCGGCAGAGAACCTGGGCGGCGAGCCGAACGCGGTCATCTTCCTGACCTGCGACCTGACCGGCGTACTGCCGCCAGTGTCGATCCTGAACAACGAGCAGGCGGCCTACCACTTCCTGTCCGGCTACACCGCGCTGGTCGGTTCCACCGAAATGGGTTCGGGCGGCGGCATCAAGTCGACTTTCTCCACCTGCTTCGGCGCGCCGTTCTTCCCACGCCCGGCTGGCGTTTACGCCGAGCTGCTGATCAAGCGCATCAAGGCGTTCGGCTCCAAGGTCTACCTGGTCAACACCGGCTGGACCGGCGGTGGCTACGGCGTTGGCAAGCGCTTCAGCATCCCGACCACCCGTGGCGTGATCGCTGCCATCCAGAGCGGTGCTCTGGTCGGTGCCGAAACCGAGCACCTGGACATCATCAACCTGGACGTACCGAAGGTCGTTCCGGGCGTCGAGACCGAGCTGCTCAACCCGCGCAACACCTGGGCTGACAAGGCTGCCTACGACGAAGCCGCCAAGGGCCTGGCCAAGCTGTTCATCGAAAACTTCAAGAAGTTCGAAGTTTCCGACGCCATCAAAGGCGCTGGCCCGCAGCTGTAAGCAGATGCCGGTTCGAATGAGAAAGCCGCCCTTCGGGGCGGCTTTTTTGTTTCTGCCCTCAGGGCCATTGTTGTCGAGCGTGCAGAATCCGGATGATCTCGATCTGATCCACCAGGGTTCGGTAGACCATTACATAGTTCGGGTGCACGACGATTTCTCGTGTTCCGGGAAGGCGCCCGGGCTTGTATAGCGCTGGGTACTGTGCGGCGCGTCTGGCCTTATCCCTGAATGTTTCATCCAGCACTTCGGCTGCAATCGGATTGTCCTCGGCGATAAGCTCAAGGATCCGCAAGCGATCCTTGTAAGCCATGGACGACCAGGTAAGGCGCATCAGCCTTTTTTGGCCCGCAACTCAGCGCGGCGGGCGGCAAAGAATCTTTCTACCTCGGCATCATCCATAGCGGGCGAGGGATCGCGCAGGCTTGCTTCGACCTGCTCGACGAACCAGGCATCGTAAGCGGCGGCCTCATGGGCGCGTTTGAGTGCTTGCGCGCGATCCGGTCGTTGATAGGTACTGGTTTGTTGTGGATCGTAGGTTGAGGTATCGACCTGAAAATGGTCGATGCCCAACTCATGCAGGTAGCTGACAAGTGTTTCGAACTTCTTGAACAGCCTTACATTGCCGCTACGCTGCGCAGTAAGCACGTGCTCCTGGTCGTTGATGTCGACCTGAATGGCCCACCCGCCAGGCTGCCCGACGATATGGGTGGCGTTGATGCGCCCATTGACGGCCATGCGGCTGAGGTTGGTGTGATCCAGCTGTTGGGTAGGCACGGGCGAGTGTCTCGGTTTCATGAAGATGGACCATGCTATGCAATCTATTGTTGATTGCGACTATAGGCGTTCCCAAGTCCGTGTGGGAAGCTTCCCTGATGTGCAAAAGACAACACAGGACAACCCATGACCGAATCCCCTCAACGCACCGCCTTCTCCCATTTCCACCCGATCCTCACTCGCCCCCAGGACAACGACCTCAACGGCCACCTCGCCGGTTCCACCGTGCACGGCTTCTTCGAGACGGCCATTCAGGCCTTCCTCGTCGAACAGGCCGAACTGGACCTGCGTGACGGCGAACTGGCCGGTTTCGTGGTCAGTTCGGCGGCAGACTTCTTCGCGCTGCCCGGCTTCCCCGACGTGCTCGAAGTGGGCCTGGGCATCACGCGTCTTGCGGGCAGCACGGTGGAATATCGCCTGGCGCTGTTCCGCCCCGGCGAGGCCGAAGCCTGCGCGGCAGGTAGCTTGGTGCAGGTGTTCATCGAGCGTGCTTCGGGGCGCCCGGCCGCATTGCCAGAGACGCTGCAATTGATCCTCGCCGGGCTGTCGCTCAATCGTTGAGGCAGATGATCCCTTCGCGCACGGCGAACAGCACCAGCCCCGGAACGTCGCGGATCTGCAGGCGATGCATGATCTGCGAACGGTGCGCTTCCACTGTCTTGATGCTCAGCCCGAGGCCGTCGGCAATCGACCGGGTGGTTTCACCACGGGCGATCAGGCGCAGGATTTCCAGCTGACGGGCGGTCAGTTGCATGGTCGGGTTGCTGAGCTTGCGATGCTTGCTTTGCTTGACCGCCTGCCCGATGACCAGCGGCAGTACCGCCGAACACAGGTATTGCCCGCCGGCCTGCAACGACTGCAGCGCCAGCTCCAGCTCGAGAACGGTGGCGCTCTTGAGCAGAAAGCCCTGGGCGCCCTGGCGCAGGCACTTCATGACGAAGTCCAGCTCCGAGCGTGCAGACAGCATCAGTACCGCGCTTTCCGGGGCGCGCAGGGCAAGCTCGTGCAGCGTCTGTTCGTTGTTCGAGGCCAGCTCGACATCCAGCAGTATGAGCTCCGGCTTGAACTGTTCGGCCAGGGCCACCGTGCCCAGGCTGTCACCTGCTTCGCCAACGACGACATATTCTTTTTTTTGCTCCAGCAACGCTCGCAAGCCGGCTCTGAACAGTGGCGAGTCGTCAGCAAGGAGTACACGGCAACGCATAGGCTGTAACCTGTCTTGCAAAATTGTGGAAGCGTAGTGGCAACGGCTTGCCGCATACGCTGCGGACATCCACCTGTTGTCCGCATGCTTGCTTGCGATGTCGACGAGTGCGTGCGGCACGAATCGTTTGTTTGAGCAGTACGGCGCGACTTCCTTCATTGCTGATTGGCGGGGTCAGCAAAATGGCAGATCAACGCAGGCAAGCGCTGCAACAGCTCAATGTGCTGTGCAGCGCCGATCCTGATGGCTTCTTTGGGCATGCCGAACACGACGCAGCTGGCTTCGTCCTGTGCGACCGTGCAGGCGCCTTGTTCACGCATGGCGAGCAGGCCGCGCGCGCCGTCATCACCCATGCCGGTCATGATGACGCCCAGCGCTTGGTTACCTGCGTGACGTGCGGCGGAACGAAACAGAACGTCGACCGACGGCTTGTGGCGGTTGACCGCCGGGCCGTCGAGCACTTCGACCAGAAAATGTGCGCCACTGCGCTTGAGCTGCATGTGCAGGCCGCCTGGCGCGAGCAGTGCCAACCCGCTGTGTACGCGGTCCAGGTGCCTGGCCTCGCGTACTTCGATCTGGCATAGACTGTTGAGCCTGCGAGCGAAATCGGCGGTGAATTTCTCGGGCATGTGCTGGACGATCACGATGCCGGGGCAGTTTTCCGGCAGGCGCCTGAGGATGTACTCCAGCGCCAGGGTACCGCCCGTCGAGCAGCCAAGTGTAACGATTCGCTCCGGACTTTTGAGGCCGCACGTCGCGACGGCGACAGTTTTTTTCTCCTCCACCGGCTTGCCGGCAGGCAGACGCACCGGCGCTTGTCGCGCGGCATGCTCTACGCTGCGCACCAGCTCGTCCTCAAGGGCCTCCAGGCCCTTGCGCAGCCCCAGCTTGGCCTTGGTGAAAACACCCGCTGCGCCGGCCTTGAGCGCCTGTTCCACACATGCCGTGCCGGGTTCGGTCAGGCTCGAGCAGATGATCGTCGGGGTTGCGCGTTCGGCCATGACCTGACGCAGGAAGGTCAGTCCGTCCATGCGGGGCATCTCCAGGTCGAGAATCAGCACGTCGGGCCACGCCTTGCGCAGCTTCTCGATGGCGTAGAGCGGGTCGGCGGCCATGCCGATGACGCGGATGTGGGTGTGCTTCTCCAGCAGTTGCGTCAGCACCTGACGCACCAGCGCCGAGTCATCGACGATGAACACCCGGATCGGCTCCTTGGCGTGCGCGCTCATACCCGTTCGAACACCGAAGGTTGTGTCAGACGCAGGGGCAGTTCGAAGCCGTGAATGCTCTCGGCATGACCGATGAACAACAGACCGCCCACCCGCAGCTGGGCGACCAGGCGCCGGACGATTTCCTGCTTTTGCGCCGGCTCGAAGTAGATCAGCAGGTTGCGCAGGAAAATCACGTCGAAGGTGCCCAGGTCTTCAGGCAGCGGCCTGTTCACGTTGATCTCGCGAAACAGCACGCGCGCACGCAGGTTGGCCTGGATGCGCAGGCGCCCCTGCATCTCGCCGACACCGCACTGGCAGTGGCGCCGCAGCCAGCCCTGGGGGAAGTAGCGGCTCTGGTCCATGTTGTAGATGCCGCGCTCGGCCAGCGCCAGCATGCTCTGGCTGAGGTCGCTTGCCACCACGGCCCATTCGCCGCTGGCGTGCTCTGCCGCGACCATGGCCATGCTGTACGGCTCCTCGCCCGAAGAGCAGGCCGCGCTCCACATCCGCAGCGGAGCGCGCTGGCGCTCCAGCCATTGCCCGAGAAAGTCGAAGTGCGGATGTTCGCGGAAAAAGTAGGTCTCGTTGGTGGTGAGCAGGTCGACCACCAGGCGCCGTTCACGCTGATGCGCAGGGTCGGCGATCAGGGCCAGGTACTGGTCGTAGTCGGCGAACTGGAAGTGCCGCAGGCGGCGCATCAGGCGCCCTGCCACCAGCGTGCGTTTGTTGTTGGCCAGGTGGATGCCCGAGGCGTCCTGCATCAGGCGCTGCAATTGCCGGAACTGGGCCTCGCCGAGCTTGGGAAGGTTGAGCATGGTCGTCAGTCGGCCGCCCTGGCCTGGGCCAGGCTGAGCAGGTCCTGGGTCGACAGCACCTGGAGCAGGTTCAGGATGATCAGGAAACCGTGATCCTGCTGGGCCATGCCGGCAATGAAGTCGGCGCGGATCTGCGTACCGAACGGCGGTGGCGGCAGCACCTGGCGCGGGTCGATGTCGTGCACGGCATCCACGGCATCGACCACCAGGCCCAGCCGCTGGCTGGCTTCTTCCAGGGCCAGCTCGGTGATCACGATGCAGGTGCGTTTGCCCGGCTCGGTGCGGCTCAGGCCGAAGCGTGCGGCCAGGTCGAGGACCGGTACGACGTTGCCGCGCAGGTTGATCACGCCGTGAATGTAGTCCGGCATCATCGGCACCCGGGTGACCTCTGCGTACTCGATGATCTCGCGCACCAGATCGATCGGCAGGGCATAGCCTGCCTGGCGAACGCGAAAGCTCAGGTGCTGGATGCTCTGCGTTTCGGGCAGGCTGCCAAGGGAGGCTTGCATAGCGGTCATGGGCGCGCCTCGATCAGCTGAAATTGACGAACTGGCTGTCGTCCAGGGAAACCTTGCGCACCGCTTGCAGGTGTTCGCTCGGCAGGCTGTCCACTGGCCGCGGGATGCGGGTCAGGCCACCTTGTTCGAAGCGGAAGAAGGCGATCAGTTCCTGCAGTTGACCAGCCTGGGCGTTCATTTCCTCGGCAGTGGCTGCCAGCTCTTCGGAGGCCGACGCGTTCTGCTGGGTGATCTGGTTCATCTGGCCCATGGCGATGTTGATCTGGCCGGCGGCGCTGCTCTGCTCCTGCGAGGCCGCGGTGATTTCCTGCACCAGGTCCGACGTGCGCTGGATGTCAGGGACGATCTCGCCCAGCAGTACCCCGGCTTTTTCCGCCAGTTGCACGCTGCTCGACGCCACCTGGCCAATTTCCTGGGCCGCGACCTGGCTGCGTTCGGCCAGCTTGCGCACCTCGGCGGCGACTACCGCGAAGCCCTTGCCGTGCTCGCCCGCGCGCGCCGCCTCGATGGCTGCGTTGAGCGCCAGCAGGTTGGTCTGGTAGGCAATGTCGTCGATGATGCCGATCTTGTCGGCGATCTGTTTCATCGCCAGCACGGTGTCGCCGACCGCACTGCCGCCCTGGCCGGCATCGCTGGCGGCCTTGCCGGCGATGCTGTCAGTCAGTTTGGCGCTTTCGGTGTTCTGCGCGATGGAGGCGGACATCTGTTCGATCGAGGCGCTGGTTTCTTCGACGCTGGCGGCCTGCTCACTGGCGGCCTGGCTGAGCGACTGGGAGGTCGAGCTGACTTCGGCGGAGGCCGACGACAGCGCATCGGCTGCGCTGCGCACGTCACCCAGGATGCTGCGCAGGCGTACGGTCATGTTCTGCATCGAGCCCAGCAGTTGCCCGGTTTCGTCGCGACGGTCCACCACCAGGTCCTGGCTCAGGTCGCCCGCCGCCATGCGGTCGGCCGCCTGTACCGCGCCGCTGAGCGGGCGGGTGATGCTGCGGGTGACGAGGATGCCGATCAGCAGGCCGGCCAGGGTAGCGGCCGCTACCAGGATGATCATCTGCAGGCGCGAACGGTCGGCGATCGCGGTGATGTCGCTGTTGGCTTCACCGGCACGGTCCTGTTTGTTCTGGCTGGCGGCGCCCATCAGCTTGTCCAGTTCGCTGGCCCCGGCAATGATGCGCGGCAGCAGCTCCAGGGCCGCGCTCGAGGTCTGCAGCTGGTCTGACTGCTGGTGGGTGGCCAGCAACAGATTGGCGGCGCTGGCGTAGTCCTGCAGGCGCGTGGCGATATGCTCGATGTCGGCCTTGCCTTGCGTGGTGAGGTGGAAGGTCTTGGCCTGCTCCAGCAGGTCGCGCGTCTTGCCCAGGGCGTTGCGCGCATCGGCGGCGGCCAGGTCGCGTTCTTCGCGGGTGACGGCCAGCAGGCTCTGGCGCACCGCGCGGCCCACCGTGACCAGCTGGATGTTGGCGTTCTGCAGCGTGCTCAGGCCCTGGATGTCGACGTCGTACATGCGGTCCGAGAGCTGGTCGACCTGATCGAGGTTGCGAATGCCGATGACGCCGATGATGGCTGTCAGCGCCACTACCACGATGAAGCCCAGGGTCAGGCGGGCTCCGATCTTCATGTTGCTGATCAACTGCATATCTGCTCTCCGGAAAGGGAAGGTATCGCCGCAGAGGGGCGATGCTTGGGTTCGCTGCGTTGTTGCAGGTCGCGGAACAGGCTGGCGACGTCGAGAATCAGGGCGACCTGGCCAGAGCCCAGGATGGTCGAGCCACTGATGCCGTTGAGATGGCGAAACAATTGCCCCAGTGGCTTGATCACGGTCTGCAGCTCGCCGAACAGGTGGTCGACGATCAGCCCGACCTGCTGCCTGCCCTGGCTGACCACCACGATGTTGCGGCGGCTGGCCGGCGGTTGGCCGAGGTCGAAATGCGTGGCCAGGTCGATGCACGGCAGCGGCTTGCCGCGCAGGTTGAGGGGGCCGTTGCCCTCGGCCGGCGCCTCCATGCATTCGGTGACCATGTCCAGCGGAATGACGAAGCTCTCTGCCCCGGCGCCGACCAGAAAGCCGTCGATGATCGCCAGGGTCAGCGGCAGGCGGATGCGGAAGATGCAGCCCTGCCCTGGGGTGGAGTCGATCTCGATGGTGCCGCGCAGTTCGTCGATGGCGCTGCGCACCACATCCATGCCGACCCCGCGTCCGGACAGGTTGGAGACTTGCTCGGCGGTGGAAAAGCCGGGCTCGAAGATGAGCATGTGGATGTCACTGTCCGGCAGCTGGCTGTCGGCATCGAGCATGCCGCGGGCGATCGCCTTGTCGCGGATGCGCGCAGTGTCCAGACCGCGACCGTCGTCCTCGATCTCCAGCACGATCATCCCCGAGTCGTGCCCGGCGGCCAGGCTCAGGTTGCCCTGGGCTGGCTTGCCGGCGGCCAGGCGCTCGTCGGCGGCCTCGATGCCGTGGTCGATGGCGTTGCGCACCAGGTGGATCAACGGGTCGGCGATGCGGTCGATCAGGGTCTTGTCCAGCTCGGTGTCGCCGCCGCGCAGGTGCAGCTGGATCTGTTTGTTCAGCGTCAGGCTGACGTCGCGCACCACACGGTGAAAGCGATTGAAGGTTTCGCCGATCTCGACCATGCGCAGCTTCAGTGCGCGTTCGCGAATCTGCTCGACGTGCTGGTGCACGGCCTGGACCCGCTCGATGCAGTCGCCGTCGCCGCTGCGCATGGCGTGCATCTGGGCCCCGGCAGTGCTGATGACCAGCTCGCCGACCAGGTTGATCAGTTCGTCCAGCTTGTGCGCGGCGACCTTGACCAGGGTGCTGGTGCCTTGCACGGCGCGCGGTTCTTCCGCGACCGGCGCAGGCGCCAACGTTTGCGCGGGCAGGCGTGCAGCGGCGGGTTCCGCTGCCGACTGCGCGGGCGTCGTGCAGTCCAGCTGCAGGTTGTAGAAGCCGTCCGCGAGGCTGAAGACGTCTTCAATGGTTTCCCGGCTGGCCTCGCTGACCAGGGTGATCTCGAAGCCGAGATAGCACTGCTCCGGGTCCATCTGCTGCAAGCAGGGCAGTGCCTGCGTCAGCGTGCGCAGGGCGCGGATCTCGCCCAGCCGGGCCAGGTAGCGGATGAAGGCGCAGGGGTCGAAACCGTTGCGCAGCAGTTCGGCGTCCAGGCGCAATGACAGCTGCCAGACGGGCAGCTCGGCGGCCGGCTGCTTCGCAGATTCGTCGATTGTCTCCAACGCCGCCAGCAGTTCGACCTGACGGGGGCTGTGGGCGGGCAGCGTGCCTGAGTGGGGGTCGATGTTGCGCAGCATGACGTTGAGCTCGTCCATGCACTGCAGCATCAGCGAGGTCAGGCGGTCGTCGAGCGCGCACTGGCCGTCGCGCACCTGCATCAGCCGGTTTTCCAGGTGGTGGGCCAGTGCCACCAGCGGTTCGAGCGAGAAGATGCCCGCCGAGCCCTTCAGGGTATGGACCGCGCGGAACAGGGCGTTGATCGCCTCGCTGTCGGCGGGGCTGCGCTCCAGCACCAGCAGGCAGTCTTCGGCTTCCCTGAGCAGGTCATTGGCCTCTTCCAGAAAGCCCTGGAGTAACTGCTGCCACTGTTCGGCATCGAGCATGGGGTCATCCTGCGCTGGCGGGGTGGGGGGAGGTGATCAACAGCCCTTGCGGGCGCAGCAGATCGAACAGCGCGGCGAGTGCGGGAGTCAGCGCTACGACCGGCAGGCTGCCGCTGTCGCCGCCCAGGCTCTTGGCCAGCGCCAGCAGCAGTTGCAGCCCGGCGCTGTCGAGTTCGCCCAGGGCGCTCAGGTCGAGGACCCAGGGCGCCGGGTGGGCGACCAGCAGTTCGAGCAGCGCGGCATGGGTGTCGCGCGCCTCGAAAATCGTCAGGTCGCCCTCCATGCACAACCGTGCAGGGCGTTCGGCGTCGGCGCGATGCAGGCTCAGGCGGGCCATCAGCCGACCAGCTTTTCCACGGCCGCCAGCAACTGCTGTGGCTGAAACGGCTTGACCATCCAGGCTTTGGCCCCCGCTGCCTGGCCTTCGGCCTTCTTGCTCTGCTCGCTTTCGGTGGTGAGCATCATGATGGGCGTGAAGCGGTACTCGTTACGCGCCTTGAGTGCCTTGACCAGGCCGATACCGTCCAGGTTGGGCATGTTCACGTCGCTGATGATCAGGTTGACCTTCTGTCCGGTCAGCTTGGCCAGTGCGTCCTTCCCGTCACACGCCTCGATGATCGTATGGCCGGTGCCTGCGAGGCTGATACGCACCAGTTGGCGCATGGATGCCGAGTCGTCGACGATCAGAATGGTCTTGGCCATGGTGGAGTGTCCTGAGGCTGTTAGAAAAAGGTGAGTTCGGCGCTATCGGCCTGCGGGCTCTGGGCACTGCGTTCTTCGCGGGTGGTGAAGCGCTCGCGCTGGCGGCGCAGCCAGCCATCGATGTCGTCGAGTGTGTGCGGGGCGTTGGCGATGGCTGCCAGCAGCGCGTGCAGGTCGATTTCGACATGGTCGAGCACCTGGTCGACGCGGTCCTGGAACTGCAGGTTGACGAGGATTGCCTGGATGTCCTGCTGGGTCGTGCGGGCGTCCTGTTGCAGGGCCCTGGAGGTATGGTCGAGCGCCGTGAGGTTGCCGCCCAGGCCGTCGATCACGCCGCTGAGCAGATGCTGAAGGCGCGCCAGGTCGGCCTGGTCCTGGTCATTGAGCGCTTGCGCCGACTCGATGCTGGCCTGGATTGCATGGTTGATTTCGCCGACTTTCAGGTCCATCGACTGCCCGGTGCTGGCGGACAGCTGCGACAGTTTGCGCACCTCGTCGGCCACTACCGAGAAGCCTCGGCCGTTTTCGCCTGCGCGGGCGGCTTCGATGGCGGCGTTGAGGGCCAGCAGGTTGGTCTGGCTGGCGATCTCCTGGACGTGGCGAGCCATCGCCTGCAACTGGCCGGTGTAGCTGTCCAGGTGGCTGATGCTTTGCAGCACGGCGTTCTGGCGTTGGCCACGCTGGCTGAAGGCGTCGGTCACCTGCTGCAGTTGTTCGGTGCTCTGGCGCAGGCTGTTGCCCACGCCTTCCTGTTGGACGGCGTGTTCGGCTGCTTCGAGCGACAGCCCGAGGCGCTGATGGATGGCGGCGAAACGCTCCAACAGCCCGCCGATGTTGCTGGCGACCAGCGCGCGGCTTTGCTGCAGGCCGTCGAACCAGGCGGGCGCGGCCTGGGGCAGCAGGCGGGCGAGCGCATGATCGTGGTCTTCGGTCGGGGGCGCGGCGGGTGTGGCGGGGGCGTCGACAGCTGCCGTACGTGGGCGCAGCAACACGGTGGCGAGGACGATGGCAACGGCGGCGAGCAGGCCAAGCCAGGTAATGCCCATCAGGAGTGCAATAGCGCACGCTGCTGTGCCGATCCATATGACGAGATACATCCGCATTCCGCTGCGCGCCTTTATTCAGGTTACGAGCGCAAATGGTACGGATTGGGTTTTGACGTCAAAATCGGGACAGCCCTTAATCCGACTTGTGGGTCACGGATCAGATCAGGGCTTTGCCTGCGGCTTTTTTTGATTGAATAGTCAAATTCAACCGCGTGGAGCGCCATGGGCTGCCGAGTGCGGGCGAATGCATCAGTGCCGGAATGGGGATGGGGCTGCGTCTAGGGGTAGGAGTATGGCTTAAGGCAAAGGTGTAATAGCACTGTGCCTTGTGTTGCCGCGAACTCGCCTGCGGCAAGGGCCGCAGGCGAGTCGGTCGATCAGTCGCGCCAGTGGCGCTTGTGCTTGCGGTGGCCGTAATGGTGGCCGCGATCGTAGTAACGGCGATCATCGTAGTCGCGGCGATAGCGACGCGAATCGCGGCGCTCGTCTTCGTCGGCCTTGTTGCCCATGTAGTTACCCAGCGCGCCACCGGCGCCGCCGCCGGCTGCCGCACCGATGTAGCTGCCGGTGGTGCCGCCCATGGAGCGACCGACCACGTTGCCGCCCGCTGCGCCCAGTGCGCCACCGATGGCCGCTTCGCCACGCTGGCGCTTGTCGGCACCCAGGGCACCGCCGGCAGCGCCGCCCAGGCCGGCACCGATGGCGCCGCCGGTGCTACCACCAATGGAGTTGCCCACCACGGAGCCCAGTACCCCACCCAATGCGCCGCCAATGCCGGCCTCGGTGGTGCCGCCTGCCATGGCCACGCCGCTGAGCAAGCTGAAAGACAACAACAGAATCGAGGAGTACTTCTTCATCAAGAGAGCCTCAGAGGGATGACGAGGCGGAATTTGAGGCTCGGCGAAGCGGCTGGCAATGGAAATCCGACGAGTAGCACGAGTTGTACACAATTCTCTAAGTTATTGAATTATGTATGAAACTTTCCTGATTTTCGGCGGTCTGAGGCCTTTATGACAAAGCCCTGATCCATTGCGGACAGGGCTTTTTTTGTGGGTGACGCCTGGGTGAAGAGAGGCTGCGCAGAGTGCTGCGTGGGAGCGGGCTTGCCCCGCGATAGGCCCTGCCTGGCATCCCCGTTTCGGCGGCAGGCCCTATCGCGGGGC
>NZ_JBMOWQ010000010.1:0-17966 GCF_049310485.1 Pseudomonas sp. GZD-209 | reverse complement strand
CTGATGAACCGATCTCCGTACAGAATCGCAAACTGATTCATTGCACTTTTCCAATCATGCGCCGCCGAGCCCCAATTCGCCGTGATGTTTCGCAGCCCCAGCCAGATCAGTTTGGTGGCTGCGTCATCGTTCGGAAAATGGCCCCGGGTCTTGATGATCTTGCGTAGCTGAGCATTGATGCTCTCAATGGCGTTGGTGGTGTAAATCACCTTCCTGATGGCCGGTGGGAAGACGAAAAATGGAATCACTCGATCCCAGGCGCGCCTCCAGGCAGCCACCACCGTCGGATATTTCTCGCCCCACGGCCCGCTCTCAAACTCATCGAGTGCTTGCTCAGCCGCTTCGGCATTGATGGCTTGGTAAATCGGTTTCAGCGCTTTGGCCAGCTCTCGACGCTTGTCCCACGCCGCATAGTCCAGGCTGTTGCGGATCAGGTGCACGATGCATGTCTGCAACGTCGTCTCTGGAAATACTGCGCTGAGGGCTTCTGGCATGCCTTTGAGGCCGTCGGTCACGGCAATCAGCACGTCCTCGACGCCACGCTTCTTGAGATCGTTAAAGACCTTCATCCAGAACTTTGCACCCTCGGTGTTCTCGATCCAGATGCCCAGGATATCGCGCGTCCCGTCGGGAAGAACGCCCAGCGCCAGGTAAATGGCCTTATTGCGCACCAGGCCTTCTTCGCGGATCTTCACCCGCAGCGCATCGAAGAAAATGACCGGGTACATCGGCTCCAGTGGCCGCTGCTGCCACGCGCCAATCTCTTCCATGACCTCGTCTGTCACAGAGCTGATGAAATCGGGTGAAACGTCGGTTCCATACTGCTCGGACAGGAAGGCCCGTATCTCTCTGACCGTCATTCCACGGGCGTACATGGCGATGATTTTGTCATCGAATCCGGTGTAACGGCGCTCATGCTTGGGGATCAGAATGGGCGAGAAGCTGCCGTCACGGTCCCG
Organism: Pseudomonas sp. GZD-209; assembly: GCF_049310485.1. NCBI lineage: Bacteria > Pseudomonadati > Pseudomonadota > Gammaproteobacteria > Pseudomonadales > Pseudomonadaceae > Pseudomonas > Pseudomonas sp. GZD-209. Next base: position 17,007 of record NZ_JBMOWQ010000010.1, on the reverse strand, counting down.
AGGGATATCCAGCCGTAGCGGGCCATCGCCTGTCAGCACAGTCTTGCCACTCGTGCCATTGCGCTGGTTGGTCTCATCCTCTGGGCGCTGCGCGCCCGGAGGATAGCCCAGGTGATGACCAAGTTCGGCGTTCAGGGCTCGCTCGATCAGTGCTTTCTTGAAGGCGGCAGAGGCCTCCTCAATGGCCTCGGCGGTCATCAGCGGGGTCGCGGAAAACTGTTCAAGCAGCTCGGTCGCGGAAAACTGTTCAAGCAGCTCTTTCGGGACCTTCGGTAACTCTCGAAGCGGTTTCTTTTTGGTTGGCATACATGCACCTCTTACTCATGGTATGCCCGAACACAAAATTTCTGACACCCTCGCGCCCTCAAGATCGAGCGCCGCCCGCGCGGCGCTTCGCGGGTAAACCCGCTCCCACAGTTTGTTTCCGGCCAGTCTTTCCTGTGCCATCACCTGGTCCGCCTTGTTGGTACGACTCGGTTTCAGTGTGGGCGTTGCCGCCGCCCCACATGACTCAAGGCATGCACCAAGGCAGGCGCCGGTACTTTCACAGGAATAATTGGCCCGAAACAAACGGTGGGAGCGGGTTTACCCGCGAAGCGCCGCGCGGGCGGCGCTCGATCTCACAGGCGCTGCAAAATCACCGGTGAACACCTGGTGGCCCTCACCCAATCTCCCGCCAGGCACCTGGTGGCCCTCACCCAATCCTCACTCCACCCCCCTCTCGTCATACCGCAACAACCGCCCAGCATTCCCCAGCACCAACAAAGTACTGAAGTTATGCAACACCGCCGCAATCATCGCCCCAGCCGCCCCCAACAGCCCAAACGCAGCCGCAGCGATGATCCCCAAAGTCCAACCCAACCCAATCAGCACATTCCATTGCAGGGTACGGCGGCACAAGCGGCTCAGGCGAACACAGGTACCCAGCCGGCGCAGGTCGGGGTTGATCAGCACGATATCGGCCGCAGCCATGGCGATATCGCTGCCGCCCACGCCCATGGCCACACCGACCACCCCCGCCTTGAGCGCCAAAGAGTCGTTGATGCCATCGCCCACCACCAGCGGCCGGAAACCGGCCTGCAGCTCCTGGTTGACGTGCTGCAGCTTGTCATGTGGCAACGCCTGGGCGACCACACTGCCGATCCCGGTTTGCGCAGCGACCGCCTCGGCCACGCTCTGCCGGTCGCCGGTCAGCAGCAGTTGCCGCCCCAACCCCAGCTCGCGCAGTTGCGTCATGGCCTCGGCGGCTTCGGCACGCAAGTTGTCGGCCAGCAGCAGCCAGGCCACGAAGTGGCCATCCAGAGCCAACCCGGCAATCGGCCCGTCATGGGCCGGCACTGCGGGCATGGCGATGCCCAGTTGCTCGAACAGCTCCGGGCGCCCCAGCGCGGCTTCGCCATCGGCGGTGCGGGCCAATACGCCGAAACCCTGGCGTTCGCGCAGATCGCTCAGGGCCAGTAACCGATCGTGGCTGACCAGCCCGGCCAAGGCGCGGCTGACCGGGTGGCTGCTGGCCGTGCCCAGGCTCGCCGCCAGGCGTTTGACCTTATCCTCAGGCCACCCCGATGCACTGCACAGTACCCGCTGCAGATGCAGGCTGCCGTGGGTGAGCGTGCCGGTCTTGTCGATCACCAACGAGGTCAGGTCGGCAAGCTCCTCAAGAAACGCCGAGCCGCGGATCAGGATGCCGTGCCGCGCGGCAACGGCAATGCCGGCCACGGCGGTGGCCGGCGCCGACAGTACCAGCGCACAGGGGCAGGCGGCCACCAGAACGGCGAGCATGGCCTGGGCATCGGCGGTGATGAACCAGGTGGCGGCGGCGATCAGCAACACCAGCAGCAGATAACGCCCGGCATAGCGCTCGAGCAAGCGGGTGATCGGCGGTTTGGCCTGCTCGGCGCGCTGCATCAGGGCGATGACCTTGCCCAGTGTGGAATCGTCGCCGACGCGGGTGACTTCGATACGCAACAGGCCATCGAGGTTGATCGCCCCCCCATGCACCGCCGCGCCAGCCTGCACATCCTGAGGGACGCCCTCCCCGGTGATCGGCGCGGTGTCCAGGCTGGCATGGCCCTCCAGCACCCGCCCATCGGCCGGTACCCGGTCGCCGGCGCGCACTTCGACCTGATCGCCCGGTACCAGGCTGGCATTGTCGACCTCGCGAACCTGGCCATCGGCACCGATCAGACGCGCCTGGCTGCGGGTCAGGCGCCCCAGGGCCTCGATCGCCTCCTGCGAGCCGAGCACGCTGCGCTCTTCCAGCACGTGGCCGAAGATCATGATGACCGGCAGCAGTGCGGCAGTGGCCAGATCTCCGGTGGCCCAGGCGCCGAGCATGGCCAGGGCGATCAGTTGGTCGGTGATGCCGTGCAGGCTCGGCTGGCGCAGGCTGAACCAGGCCGAGCGCAGCACCGGCATCGCCACCAGCAGCGAGGCGCAGCCCAGCAGCAACTGCGCCACGGCCTCCTGGGCCGGGGCCAGCCAGCGCCAGGCCAGGCCCAAGCCGAGCAGGCCCAGGGCAAGCATGGCCAGGGTCAGCTGGCGGGCGGCCTGGCGACGCTCGTCGCTGGACAACAGCCCTGCCGTGAGATGCACATGGCCATGGTGGTGATGGTGATGGCCGTGGTGGTGAGTACTCATGGTTTCGGGCCTTCCAGGATCATGCGCCCGGCATCGCCGGGGTCGACGGTGGTCACGCTGCCCGCGTGGGACAGAATGGAGGGAATGCGCTCGCGGTACAGGCGCAGCAGCAGGTCCGGGCTTTGCTGAGCGCCCAGGCCGACGATGGTCGCCGTGCTGGCCTGGGCGGCGGACACGCGCTCACGCCCCTCGGCCTCGGCCACCTGCCGGGTGTGGTCAGCAGCCTGGGTGGCCTGCTGCAACTGCCGCGCGGCGTCGTTGCGCGCGCTGGCGATCGCCTGCTCGGCCTGCTGGCTGGCGGTGAGCACGGCGTTGAAGGCGTTCACCGCCGCCACGGGCAGTGAGGACTGCACATCCACCCGCACCACCTCGATGCCCAGCTCGCCGCCGGCCGCCTTGAGCGCCGCCAGGCGTTGGTTGATGCCTTGCTGCAGGTTGCCCCGCAGGCGCTCACGGCGCTCGGCAACGCCGCTGTCGGCGCCGACCAGTTCGGGGCGGGCCACCAGGATCGCGTCCATGTCGCGAGAGGCGCAGACCTGCACCGCGCTGCGCTCGACCAGGCGCTCCAGCGCTGGCAGCACATGCTCGCCCTGACGGGTGAAGGCATAAGGCTCGTTGACTGTGTAGAACACCCGCACGTCCAGTTGCACCATGCCCGCGTCACCACTGAGCAGGTAGCCCGAGCCCGCCGTGGCATCGCCGGCGAGCTTGCCGTCCAGGTCGGCCTTGCGCGCCTGTTCCGAGCGCAGCAGCAGCTCGATCCGGCGCTCGCTGACCCGGTCGGCCGACGGCAGCATCAGCACCTGTTCGAACGGCCGCGGCCAGGCCAGCAGCAAACCGGCGTTCTGGACCCGCGACTCGGCGCCCAGGCGCAGCACCACCGCACGGTTCTCCGGGCCGATTTCGCGAACATTGCCGAACAGCCAGCCCAGCGCCGCCAGCAGGGTGACCGCATACAGCGCGATGAAACCGACGCCGCCGGCCTGCAGCCAAGCGCTACCACGCGGGTTATTCATGGGCATGCCCCGCCGGCAGTGCCGGGCCGTCCACCAGCACGCGGAACGGCGCCGCGTCAGTGCGCAGCACCAGGCGAGTGCTGGGCGTCACCAACGTGCCGAGGGTGTCTAGCGAGCGCAGCAGCCGGTACAGCTCAGGGGCACCGGCATAGGCCTTGGCGTAGATCTGTGCCGCATCGACCTGGGCCTGAGCCTGGATTTGCGCGGCCTTGACGCTGGCGTCGGCCTCGAGGATACGGGCGTCACGCTCGGCCGCCGAGCGGATTTCGGCCGCCTTGCGCTTGCCTTCGGCAGTGCGCTCGGTGGCGATGGTCTCGCGCTCGGCGCGCATGCGGTCGACGGTGGCCTCGAGGGTCACCTTGGGCAGGGTCAGCCGCTCGATGCCCACCTGCACCACCTTGATGCCGTAGGTACGCGCCAGTTGGTCGGCGATCTGCTGCTGCAAACGCTGCTCGAAGGCGTCGATGCGCACGCGGCTGGCGTCCACGTTCACCAGGTCGGCCAGCTGGAAGCCGCTGGCGCTGGTTTCCAGTGCCGAGCCCACCAGGGTGCGGATCTGCCGCGCCGCTTCGTCGGGCTGGTTCTGCACGGCGCGCATGAAGCGCTGGATGCTCTGCGGGTCGGCCGCCACCTGCCAGGCGATATAGGCCTGCACGATGATCCGCAGGCCATCGCGGGTACCGACGTCCTGCAGGCCGCTGGAGGTGGTGCGCAGGCGCAGGTCGACCGGCACCGCCGCTTCGAACGGCACCGGCCAGCGCCAGGCAAGGCCCGGTTCCAGCAACACCCGCGAGGGGTTGCCGAAACGGGTGATGACGGTGGCCTCGCCGACCCGTACCTGCACCAGGCTGGCAGTCGCGGCGAGTAGCAGCACCAGCAGCGCGGCGCTCAACATTCGACGCCGGACGGGGCCGGCCGGCGCCTGGTCAGCAGGTGAATGGTCATGGTCATGGTCATGGTCGCAGCCATGGTGGTCGTGGGCGGCATGGGTGCTCTGGCTCACTTGGCGTGCTCCTGGTTGCGGCTACTGGAGGTTGATACCGCTGGGTCCACCGGCAGTGCATAGCTGCGCAGGTCCAGGGTCGGCGCCTGGGCTGCGCCCAGACGGTGGTCGATGATCAGGCTGTGGGCACCGGCCAGCCCTTGGGCCAGCCGGCCCAGGTACTGTTCCAGGACAAAGGCCTGGCCAGCACCCGCCCAGGCCGCCCGTTCGGCATCGAACACCAGCGCCGCGGCCTGGGCCTTGGCCCGGGTTTGATGGGCGCCGGCGCTGGCCGAATCGGCGGCAAGGGTCGCGGCCTGGCGGGCAAGGCTGGCCTGCTGTGCGGCCTGGCCACGGTCACGTGCGATCAAGGCATCGGCATTGATCTGCGCGGCCTGCACGCCGTGGTAGGCATTGGCCGCACCGGCAGGCGGGTGGATCGCTTCGATCGCCGTGGCCAGGATCTCCACGCCGCTGTCGAGCCGATCAAGATCGGCTTGCACCGCCCTGCCGATATCCTGGCCCAGGGCTTCGCGCGCTTCGCCTAGCACGCCGTCGAGCGAGCGCCCGGCAAAGTCGTGTACCAGCACCCGGTTGGCGACACTGCGCAGCAACTGCTCGATATCGCTGCTGTGGTAGGTGGCAGCCAGCGCCGCAGCGTCGCTCAGGCCGATGCGGTAGATGAAGCGCACGTCCATGTTGACGATCTGGAAGCTCTGCGCGCCGCCATCGCTGCCCGCGATCACCTGGGCGTTCTCGCTGAGGTGGGTGGCATCCCACAAGCGGTTGGCGCCCACGGGCGCAGGCCCCTCGGCAGCGGCCAGGGGCTCGGCGGCGGCAGCGTCGCCGGTGCTGGCCAACTCGTGCAGAGTGCCGTTGTCCACCCGCACGACCTTACCGAGCGGCCAGGGCAGCCCCAGGTGCAACCCGGGTTGATAGACCTGCACCGGGTTGCCGAAGCGTTCATACACGCCGCGCCCGTCCATGGGTACTTCGACTACCCCGGTGAGCAGCCAGCCGGCCACGCCGACCACTGCCAGTACCGGCAACAAGGCGCGACGCATGAAGCCGAAGGCCCAGATTTGCTGCAGGTCGATGCCCAGGCGCTGGTGCAACTCGCCCTGCAGGTAGGCCAGCGGTCGTGGCGGCCATTGCAACGCTCCGGCGACCAGGCTGCGCGCCAGCCACTGGGGTTCGCGGCGTGGATGGCGCGGGCTGAACACCGCCAGTACGGCCCGCAACATCAATTCGATGGCCAGCAGGCCAGGCAGCAGGCCGATCAGCACCGCCAGGCGTGCCGGCCACAGCCGCTCGCCGTCGGCGAACGCCAGGCAAGCAATAGACAGCACCAGCACAGCGATCAGCAACCGCAACTGTGCCGCCAGCGCCGCAGCTTCAGGCCATGCATTGCCGTCGCTGCTGGCCAGATGGCGCTCGACGACTACCAGCCCGAAAGCCAGCAACGCCCATGTACCCACCGCCACCCAGCTCGCCTGGCTGGCCAGGGCGGCAGCCGGAAGATCGAACCGCCAATGCGCCTGCACCAGCAGCAACGCCAGCAGTGCCAGGCCGAACAGCCACAGTGCGTCGCCGCCAATGCGCTGCAACTGCCTGAGGCACAGCGCGCCCAGCCGCTCGAGCCAGCGCTCGTAGGGGCTGAGCAGTTCAGGGTCGCCCTCCTCCTGGCCGGCTTTGCGCCAGAAAGCCAACTGCGCGGGGGGCTGGCCGATGGCAGCAGCGCGCCAGCCGGCAACCCCCCAGGCCGACTGGCTGGCAGCGGCCACCAGCAACCAGGCGGCGGCATTGATGCTCAGCAAGGGCGCCCAATGGGAAGCGGGTGCGAACAACCCGACAAAGAACGCCAGCCCACCCAGCAAGACGGCCGCCGCCGCCGCGCTGTAGACCAGCAGCACCAGGCGGCGTGCCTGCGTGGGTGCTTGCTGGAAGCGCGCAATCCCCTGCAGGTCCAGGCCAGGGCTATCCAGGTTGACGCTCATGAAGACTCCAAAGACTCAAGGGTGCATGGCCGCAAGGTGGTCACCCACCCGGCAGGCTGTGGCAGATTCAAGGCACGGTTAATTTCGTTATGTTATAGCAACGCCAGTGAAAAAATTGTGAGGAAATATTTCATCGATTTCATCGACCAGAGCGCCTCTCGCATTTTTTTCACATCCGCCTCACCGTCTCCCAACATTCGCCTGCTTAAAGTGCCGCCACTCGCGATGCCCGTGGCCCAGTGCCGCTGCATCCAACATTGCTCACCCTCGGAGTGACTGCATGCTGCAAGGCACCCTCGTCAAACCCTCCTCCCTGAAGCCGCACCGACGCCTTCGGCTTTCCCCAAGGGCATTGCTTGCCGGCCTGTGCGTGGCGTTGGCCCTGACTGCGGGCGTGTCTTTTGCCTCACGCACCCAGGTCCGCGACCTCGGCAGCGAGCGGCAGATGAGCCGCAGCGGTACCTATGCAGCCTGGGCCAAGGGCTCGGCCATCGTCCTGGTGCGTCACGCCGAACGCTGCGACCGCTCCCATGCCGCCTGTCTGAGCGACCCGGCCGGCATCACCGAGGACGGCAGCCGCGCTGCTGTCGGTGTGGGCCTTGGGCTCGAGCGGCTGGGGCTGCAGGACAGCGATATCCTGGCCAGCCCCGAGGTGCGTACCCGGCAGACGGCAGGCTTCATGTTCGGCAAGAACATCACCACCCAGGACTGGGTGGCTCGTTGCGATGCGACCTTCGCCAGCGCGGTGTTCGACCACAAGCGCCCCGGCCATAACCTGGTGCTGGTGACCCACAGTGGCTGCATCGACCAGCTCGAGCGGCAACTGGGCGTAGCCGGCGGCGAACGCAGCAGCGGTTATGCAAGTGCCTTGTTCCTGTCGCTCGACAGTGCCGGTGAACCACAGCTTCTTGGCCAGATGAACGCCACCCAGTGGCGCAACCTGGCCCCTGGCAAAGGGATGTGACCATGCAGTTGTCCATGCGCACGCGCTTCTACCTCAACAACCTGGCCTTCCCGCTGTTGCTGGCGGTACTGGTGTTCGTGCTGTTCGACCTGACCGAGCTGGACCGCTGGATCAGCAACCTGCTGCTGGATGCCAACGGGCAATTCGTCTTCGCGCACAACGCGCTGTTCGAGAAACTCACCCACAAGTGGCCGCGGATCCTGCCGGACTGGACGGGTGAACTGGCGGTGATCGGGGTGCTGCTGTCGCTGCTGTGGCCTCTGGCCTCGCGCTCGGCCCGTGCCACCGGCTTGCTGGAAACGGTGCGCATCGCCCCGGTGATGCGCTGGAGCACCCGCTACCGCCGCGACCTGTGGTTCGTGGTGGTGGCGTTCGGCCTGTGCACCATGGTCATCCACTACCTGAAGAGCCACACCGGGGTGTATTGCCCGGTGGAAACCACGCTGTATGGCGGCACCGAAGCGCGCTACGAATGGTTCGATCAGTTCAACGGGGTCGACCGCGCCGGCCCGGGCCGTTGCTGGCCCGGCGGCCACGCCTCCAGCGGTTTCACCCTGTTGGCCCTGTACTTCATCGCCCTGCGCCACCGCTGGTTGCATGCGCGCAAGTTGCTGGTGGCGATCCTGCTGGTGGGCATGTTCTACGGCACCACCCGGGTGCTGCAGGGCTGGCACTACATGTCACATACCTTCTGGGCCGGCATTTTCGTCTGGCTGACCAGTTGGAGCACCGCGCTGCTGTTCTATGGCCGCCCGGCCTTGCAGGCAACGCCGCAGGCAAGGCTCAGTAATCGCCCCGCTTGCGAAACGCCCAGCGCCCTGCAATCAACGTAAAAGTCACCACCAGCGCCACCAGTACCCAGAAGCCGTGGGGGTCGTCCGAAAGCGGCACGCCCCCGACGTTCATGCCGAAAAAGCCGGCGATGATATTGATCGGCAGTGCCAGCACGGTGACCACGGTGAGGGTGAACAGGGTGCGGTTGTTCTCTTCGGTGAGCTTGGCGGCAATCTCTTCCTGCAGCAGCTTGATCCGCTCGACCAGGCTGGTGAGGTCGCTGATGATCACCGAAAACTCTTCAGTAGAGGCCCGCAACTGGCGGATGTCCTCTTCGTGCAACCACTCGGGCGGGCGGTTCAGCAGCCGCAGCAGCGAGCCCGGCTCCAGTGCCAGCAGGCGCTGCAGGCGCACCAGCACGCGGCGCAGGCTACCCAGCTCGGCGCGGTTGTCGCTCAGGCGCAGCGACAGCAACTGATCCTCGATGCGGTCGATCTTCAAGGTGGTTTCGCGCAGCACCCGGGTCAGCAGCTCACCTTGGTCGCGCACCAGGTGCACCAGCAACTCCACCGTCGAACCGAACCCCTCGCCGCGCTTTACCGATGAGCGCAGCTCGTCCACCGAGTGCAGCGGCTGCAAGCGTGCGCTGACCAGCAAGCGGCTGCGTGCACAGGCCCACAAGGTGGAAACGTCGGACGACATCACGCCATAGCTGAACACCAGGTCGTTGACCACCGCCAGCAAGGCACTGTCGGTGTGCTCGATACGCGTGGAGCGCGACCCTTCGCGCAGGGTTTCGAAAAAGGTTTCGGGCAGGTCCAGGTGGCTTTTCATCCAGCGCTCGCAGGCGGCGTGGGCAAGGTTCAGGTGCAGCCAGAGGAACTGCTCGTCGGCTGGCGCCTGCAAATGTGCCAGCGCCTGTGCCGAGTCGAGCTCGCGGCCGGGCTGGCCCGGGCGGAACAGATACGCATAGAGCAAGCCGTGCAGGTCGGTTTCGGGGTTTTGCGGATTGGCGGGGAGCATGCGGCGGAGCGACCTCGGCGAGTCCCGGTTCAGAGAGGGTCATATTAGGTAACGTCACATGACAGTCGCGTGACGTTTTCGCTGGTGGCCTCGGCTGTTGCAGCCGACGCTCATGGAACTGGCACGCCCGTCACAACTGGCATTCGGTATGCCAAAACATCTGGTAATGGGAATTGTTACCAGATAAGATCGCGGCGCTTTACACCCTCTCCCGTGCCCCCTCTCCAGGACCTGAACCCATGCGTTACAGGATTGTGTCGCTGTGCCTGCTCCACGCCGCTCCGATGTTCAGCTGGGCCGCGCCAGCGCCGCTCGAAACCAGCACCGGCATTCAGCTTGAAGCCGTGAACATCAATGCCGATGCCGCCGACTACGAGCGGGCCGACGGCCCGGTCGAAGGTTACCGCGCCACCCGTTCGGCCAGCGCCACCCGCACCGACACTGCCCTGCACGAAACCCCACAGTCGGTCAGCGTGGTGCCCAAGGATGTGCTGGAAGACACCGGCGCCACCCGCCTGCAGGACGCCCTCGACTACGCCGGCGGCATTGGCCGGGCCAACAACTTCGGCGGCCAGGGCCTGACCACCTTCACCGTGCGCGGCTTCACCACGGGCGAGTTCTACCGCAACGGCTTCCCGATCAACCGCGGCTACCCCAACGCCCCGGACGCCAACACCGTCGAACGCCTGGAAGTGCTGCGCGGCCCCGCCACCGCCCTGTACGGCCGTGGCGACCCCGGCGGCACCTTCAACGTGGTCAGCAAGCAACCCTTGCCCGAATCCAAGGTCACCCTGGGCAGCCAGCTCGATGACCAAGGCATGCACCGCGCAACCCTCGACGCCACCGGCCCGTTGAGCCAGGACGGCAGCCTGGCCTACCGCCTGAATGTGCTTGGCGAGGGCGGCGAGAGCTTCCGTGACGACGTCCAGAGCGAGCGTTACGACGTTGCCCCAGTGCTCAGCTGGCAGGTCAACGACAGCACCAAAATCGTCTTCGAGGGCGATTTCATGCGTAACAACCACCCCCTCGACCGTGGCCTGACCCGCTACGGCACCCAGACCGGCAGCGCCTCGCGCGACACCTACATCTGGGAGAAAGGCAGCGACAACCTGCTGCACAACGACAACAACATGGCCCAACTGCGCTTCGAGCACCTGCTCAACGACAACTGGACCCTGGCCGGCGGCATGCAGTGGCTCGACGGCACCTTGCAGGGCAACGCCGTGGAAGCCAACAAGGCACCGGCCGACGGCCACACCCTGCAGCGCAACTTCAACTACCGCAAGCTGGAGTGGACCGACCGCGACTACCAGCTCAACCTCACCGGCCACTTCGACACCGGCGCGTTCAGCCACACCCTGCTGACCGGCATCGAGTACGAAGACTATGACTACCGCTCGATCATCCAGCGCTCTTCGGCCACCGACGGCACCTACCCGATCGATATCTATCACCCGGTCCTGGGCCAGCCGCGCCCTGCCCTGACCCGCACCACCACCCACGACCAGGAAAACCTCAAGACCTGGGCCTGGTTTGTCCAGGACCAGGTGGCCCTGACCGAGCGCCTGAAGGCGCTGGCGGGTGTGCGCCTGGAGCGATTCGAGCATGACTACGACAACTACCTGCCGGGCGCCAAGGGCTGGCAGGCGGCCGACAATGCCGTCACCCCGCGTTTCGGCCTGCTCTACGACCTGACCGACACCGTTGCCGTCTACGCCAACACGGCGCGCTCGTTCAAGCCCAATACCGGTGCCAGCCGCCAGGGCGACGGCTTCGATCCGGAAAAAGGCAAGTCGTACGAACTGGGGATGAAGTGGGAGGCATTGGAGCGCCAGTTGAGCGTCGACGCGGCGATCTACCACATCGTCAAGGAAAACGTGCTGACCCGCGACCCGGCCGACCCCAACTACAGCCTGGCCGCCGGCGAAGTGCGCAGCCGCGGCCTGGACCTCAACGTGGCCGGCAACATCACCCCTGAGTGGCGGGTGATCGGCGGTTATGCCTACGTCGATGCCGAAGTGACCAAGGACAACCGCCTGCCCAGCGGCACACGCCTGGCCAACATCCCGCGCAACAGTTTCAGCCTGCTCAATACCTATGAGTTCCAGGACGGACTGGCCAAAGGACTGGGGCTTGGTGTGGGGCTCAAGTATGTGGATGACCGCAACGGCCAGACCGAGGCGGTGACTTACACCATGGAGCAGTACAGCGTGGTTGACCTGCTCAGCTACTACAAGGTCAATGAGCATGTGCGCCTGAACCTGGATGTGAAGAACGTGTTCAACAAGGGGTATGACGAAGGGGCTTTCAATACCTATGCGTATCCAGGTGCGCCGCGGACGGTGCAGGCTGGGGTTGCGTACACCTTCTAAAGGCTTTGCGGTTGGGCGTGCAGGTGCCCGCCGCAAGAGTTGCAGCGCCTATCAGATCGAGCGCCGCCCGCGCGGCGCATCGCGGGACAAGCCCGCTCCCACATTTGTTTCGGGCCAGTATCTCCTGTGCCATTACCTGGTCCGCCTTGTTGGCACGACGCGGTATTGAGGTGGGCGCTGCCGGCCTCTCACATGTCTAACGCCATGCACCAAGGCGGGCAACCATGGCCTGACAGGCTCGGCACGTTGCAACAAATGTGGGAGCGGGCTTGTCCCGCGATGCGCCGCGCGGGCGGCGCTCGATCTTGAGAGCGCTGCAAAGCTGTCGCCAAGCACCTGCCGGCCCCCACTCGGTATCAGTCAGAAACCCTCGAACCACCATCCCTGACAACCGGTACTTGTAACTGCGTATTACAAACTACGCTCAACTATCAAAGCGGCAATCGCCGCGCCACGGGCCATCGGCCTTCGAAGGATCGTGCTCCAGGACCCTGCCAGACGACTGGCGGGCCGCCACCCCGGCGGTCGAGGTCCACCGGCTGTGGCCTTCCCTGCAAGCAAACGCAGGCAACGCTGAGCGGAGATCACTATGCAGTTGAAAAAAATCGTGTGGATGCTGGCCATCGGCGGCGTGCTCTCGGCATCGTCCGTGCTGCTGCCGGACAACCTGGGCGCATTTTCAAGCGCCATGGCGAAGGACGGTGGTGGTGGCGGAGGTGGCGGCCATGGCGGGGGTGGTGGCGGTGGAGGCCATGGAGGTGGCGGCGGCGGTGGCGGCCACGGTGGAGGGGGTAGTGGCGGCGGTGGGCATGGCGGCAATGGCGGTGGCCACGGCAGCGGTAATGGCGGTGGCTCAGGCCATGGCGGCTCGGCAGGCGGCCATGGCGCAGACGATGGCGGCAACCACGAGGCCGGTGGCCTGCACGGTGTCGGCCACGGCGCAGACGACGGCGCCAACCATGACGCCGGCGAAGCCCACGGCGTCGGCCACGGTGCCGATGACGGCGCCAATCACGATGTCGGTGACGACCGCGGCGGCACCTGACGCCCGGCACTCCCCGCACAGGTGTCTGTACAGCACCTGTGCAGCTTCTCCTGCCACGCCTGGCATGCTAGCCTCCGCGCGCCCCGCGTCTGCGGGGCAGGAAAGCCGTCACGTCAAGGAGTTAGGCAATGGACCTGCAGTTTCTGGGCACCTCCTCCGGTGTGCCCACCAAGGCCCGCAACGTCAGCGCCACCGCTGTCATCGAATCCACCGGCCACGGCTGGTACCTGGTCGATTGCGGCGAGGGTACCCAGCACCAGTTGCTGCACAGCCCGCTTTCCATGCGGGACCTGCGCGGGATATTCATCACCCACGTGCATGGCGACCATTGCTTCGGCCTGCCCGGGCTGCTGGCCAGCGCCGGCATGAGCGGGCGCCAGGAGCCGTTGCCGTTGGTCCTGCCCGACGCCCTGCTTGGCTGGGTGCGCCAGAGCCTGGCGGTGAGCGAGACCTTCCTGCCGTTCGAATTGCAGCTGCAGGCGCTGGAAACCTTCATAGGTTTCAGCGCCGGCAATGTCGAGGTGAGCACGATCGAGCTGTCGCACCGCGTGCCCTCCTGGGGCTACGTGTTCGATGAGCGAGACCCCGCACCGCGGCTGGATACCGACCGCCTGAAGGCCCACGGTATCCCGGCCGGGCCGCTGTGGGGGCAGCTGGCCCATGGCCTGGCCGTCACCCATGAGGGCCGCACGCTCGAGCCCCGTGATTACCTGCAACCCACGCGCGCCCCGCAACGGATCATCGTCTGCGGTGACAACGACCGCCCCGAACTGCTTGCCGAGGTGGCCCAGGGCGTCGATGTGCTGGTACACGAAGCCACCTTCACCCAGCCGGTGGTCGAGCGCAGCCAGACCACTTTCGGCCACAGCACCGCAGCGCAGGTGGCGCGTTTTGCCGAGGCCGCGGGTGTGAAGAACCTGGTGCTGACCCACTTCAGTGCCCGTTACCAGCCCACGGCCAACGGCCGTGGCAACTCGATCGCAGAAGTGCGTGAGGAGGCCATGGCGCACTACAGCGGCCACCTGACCCTGGCGCAGGACCTGCAGCGCTATCACCTCGGGCGTGACGGCCGGCTCGAAGCGCTGGACAAGGCCTGAGGCCAGCCCAGGCCCCTGCTTCAGTAGCGCTCGCCGACCATCTTGAACGGGTAAGGCTGCGACTTGTACTTGCCGATCTTGCCGCGCTTGGGCAGCTCGATCTTCTGCTTGTGGCTGAGGTCCTTGTACGGGACCTGCTGCAGCAGGTGACTGATGATGTTCAGCCGCACCTTGCGCTTGTCCTCGGAGTGGGCCATGAACCACGGTGCCCAGGACGAGTCGGAGGCGGCGAACATGTCGTCGCGGGCGCGGGTGTACTCGTCCCAACGGTTGTACGACTTGAGGTCCATGGGTGACAGCTTCCACAGCTTGCGCCCGTCGTCGATGCGGTCCTGCAGGCGGCGGGTCTGCTCTTCGGCGCTGACCTCCAGCCAGTACTTGAGCAGGATGATCCCCGACTCGACCATCATCCGCTCGAACATCGGCACCACGGTCAGGAACTTGTGTGACTGCTCATCCGTGCAAAAGCCCATTACCCGCTCGACACCGGCGCGGTTGTACCAGCTGCGGTCGAAGATCACCACTTCACCGGCGGCCGGCAAATGGGTGAGGTAGCGCTGGGCGTAGATCTGGGTCTTCTCGCGTTCGGTCGGCGCCGGCAGCGCCACTACGCGGAACACCCGGGGGCTGACGCGCTCGGTGATGGCCTTGATGGTGCCGCCCTTGCCGGCGCCATCGCGGCCTTCGAAGATGATGCACACCTTGAGGCCCTTCTCCACCACCCACTGCTGCAGTTTGACCAGCTCCACGTGCAGCTTCTTCAGTTCGCTCTCATAGTCTTTGCGCCCGAGTTTCCCGGCGTCATTACCTTTGTTTTTCTTGCCCGCAACCTTGGCCATCGTCTGCTCCCCTGTGCCAACCCCTGAGTGCCGCGGCGCTGCCGTGGCGGATCAGAGCAGTATGGATGAGCCTCGGCGATTTGCCGGGCGGGCTGCCGGCATGTCCACTTGCCACGATTGCGGCCGCTCTGGCCTGCGGGTTTTAATCCTGTCGCCGCTGGCCCTGGCCGGCGCTAGACCTGCATTTTGGCAATTCAAGGAAGCCCCACGATGGACAGGAAGCTCGTACCGCTGGCCCTGCTGGCGACCCTGCTCGGCTGCTCGGACGACCGGCAAGCCACTGAGGCCGGCCTACGCCAGGCCGCGCAAACCTGGCTCGACAGCCAGTACCCGCATTGTTTCGTGATCAGCAGCTTCCCTACCCGCACCCGCGATTTCGACGTCGACGGCAACAACCAGGCGTTGCATGCCCTGGCTCAGGTGGGTGTGGTCAGCGAGAAAGAGATTGCCCGCACTGAAGTGCCTGCCCGCCTGTGGCAACCGGCACGCACCGACATCTATTACGCCTACGCGCTGACCGATGAAGGCCGCAAGTACTTCAAGGCCGACGCAGGTGACAGCAAGGTCGGCGGGTTGTGCTTGGGCAAGGCGCAGGTTACCGCCATCGAGCAGTTCACTGCGCCGACCAAACAGGCGGGCAGGACGGTATCGAAGGTGACCTACCGCTACAGGGTCAGCGAGCTTCCCGCATGGGCTGGCGATGCGTCGGTGCAAGCCAGCGTGAAAGGCCTTGGCCAGGCGTTCAACAGCAGTCGCCAGCCGCTTGAGGCAACTGCCAGCATGGCTTTGACCGAGCAAGGCTGGGTGCAACAGCAGTTGCCCAATTGAGGGCCGCTGCGCAGCCCCAGCGCACTCGAGACTGCTGTTAATCCTGAGAAAATCCGCAGTCGCCATCCTTGCCCCGCCCCGGCCGCCCCGCGGCCGGTTTTCCGGTTCAACGATGGAGTCACACCATGAAATCCCTGTCTTTCGCCCTCGCCCTGCTGGCCGCGACCTCGGCCACTTCAGCCTTCGCCGAAGGCGGCGCCGAGCGTCTGCAAGCGCGCAACGAGCAGTTGGCGCAACAACGTCAGCAGCAGGCCGAGGCAGTCGCCAAGCGCGATGCCCATGTCCAATCGCAGGCGCAAGCGCCGCGCCAGGGCGATGCCCTCAACAGCAAGCCTTGCAGCTGATGCCCGCGAGGGCCGGCAATGCCCGGCCCTCACAACCACCAGGCCAGCACTGCCGGCAACCACACGAACGACAACAGCGTCGAGCACATCACCAGGTTGGCCACCTGCTCGGGTTCGCGGTTGGCCCGCACGGCCAGCAGGTAGTTGAACACCGCCACCGGCATCGACGACTGCACCACCAGTACCGCCCGCTCCAGGCTCCCCAGCCCCAGCGCGGTACCCACCGCCCAGCCCACTGCCGCCCCCAGCACGATACGCAACCCACCCAGCACCAGGCCGCTGCCGATGTGCTGCGGGCGAATGCTGGCCAGCGAAACGCCAAGGGTCAGCAGCATCAACGGGATGGTCATGCCGCCCAGCAGGTCGGCGGTGTTGGCCAGCCAGCGCGGCAGTTCGACGTCGAGGAAGATCAGCGGCATGGCGCCGGCCAAGCTGATCACGATCGGGTTGCGCAGCAACGCCTTGAACGAGGCGGCGCCACCGGCAATGGCGATACCCAGGGTGAACTGGAAGATCGACAAGGTGAGGAAGAATGCCACCGCCAGCGCCAGGCCGTGCTCGCCGAAGGCGTACAGGCTGATCGGCAGGCCCATGTTGCCGGTGTTGGGGAACATGAAAGCCGGCATCAGCACGCGCCAGTGCCGGCCACTGAGGCGGCATACCAGGTAGCCGGTCAGCGCCATGCCCAGCATGCACAGCACGCAGGCCAGGGCCATGCTGGTGAAGGCGGCGGGATCGAGTTGGGTGCGGTTGAGCGTGGACAGCACCAGCGCGGGCGTGCCGACGGTCATCACCACCCGCGCAATGAACTCGGTCGGGTAGTCCAGGCCGCGGCGGGCCCAGGTGTAGCCGATACCGGCGACGATGAACACGGGGGCCAGGACGGCGAACAACGAGGCCAGCATTGTGAAGACTCTCCCTGAAAAACCTGCCGCGCATTATGCGCACTAATGCCTCCAGGTGTGCATCGCCATGCGCCAAGGCTGGGTTGGCTGATAGCGCCGGCGCTCTGCGCCAGATCGCGGGGGGAGAACATCCCCCCCCCTTTCGGTCCCCCCCCGTGGAGGGGTTTGCCCCACACTAAGA
>NZ_JBMOWQ010000009.1:0-2929 GCF_049310485.1 Pseudomonas sp. GZD-209 | reverse complement strand
TATCGCTCCCCCCCCCCTCCCCCCTTCTTAGGACGCTTGGGTGGGTCTCTTCCCCCCCCGCGATGAGGCCCTCAGAGCTGAATTGCCTTGGTTTCATCGGCGGGGCGAAAGCCGCGCGCGATCATCAATGGTTAAAGTAAATTCTAGAATAAATAACTGTCTAAATTCATATAGTTAAAAGACATTGTTAATTTTGATTATCATGAATACCTTCTGAGGCAGACGCGTACTGAGCGCATACTCGTCGGCCTGCGGCCTCTCGTCGCAGCCAACGCCCTCTTGGCAAATCCGCCACAGCCCGTAAAATCCCGCCTCCTTTTCGCCCGTCGCCCACTCGGTGGCAACCGCCCGCAAGGACAGCGTCCGCGCCTCTCGCCACATCGCGCATGTGCCACAGGCTCAACCGCCCCCGCCCGGCCTCCCCTTGAGGTCCAGCGGTTGACCCTTGCCCAGGTCGCATTCCGTGCACGCAGCGCAAAAGGCGCAGCTTGGCTTATTCCAACCTTGAGGTACGTATGTCTCCGCGTTTGCTGGCGATGGCGCTGGCACCCCTGCTCGGCCTGTTCATCATTGCCCTGGGCAATGGCTTCATGTCTTCCCTGACCACCCTGCGCCTGGACGCCGCCGGCGAATCGGCGACCACCATTGGCGTGGTGTCCTCGGCCTACTTCATCGGCCTGACCCTCGGCGCAATCGTCAACGACCGGTTGATCCTGCGCATCGGCCATATCCGCGCCTACAGCAGCTTCGCCGCGCTGATCGGCGCGACCATCCTGCTGCAGGGCCTGTTCTACGACACCACCTGGTGGTCGATCCTGCGCCTGCTCAACGGCTGGGCTGCGGTGGGGGTGTTCCTGGTGATCGAAAGCTGGCTGCTGCTGGCCGGCGACGCCAAGATCCGTGGCCGCCTGCTGGCGCTGTACATGATCGCCTTCTATGGCGCCGGGGTGATCGCCCAGGCGGCCCTGGGCGAGATCACCAGTTGGGGCGACACTGCGCCGTTCATGCTGGCCGGCATGCTCGCCACCCTGTCGGTGCTGCCGATCGTGATCCTGCCGCGGGTGTCGCCGTTGCTCGACCAGGTCGAGCCGCTCAAGCCACGCCAGCTGCTGGGCGTGGCGCCTACCGGGTTGGTCGGTTGCTTCGGCTCCGGCGTGGCGATTGCCGGGATCTATGCCCTGCTGCCGTTGTACCTGCAGCGGGTCGGGCTGGACGTGGGCGAGGTCGGCGAAATGATGGCCTGGGTGATTCTCGGCGCCATGTTGCTGCAATACCCGGTGGGGCGCTGGTCCGACCGCAAGGACCGCCAGGATGTGCTGATCGCCCTGGCGGCGATGTGCACCGTGCTGTCGCTGCTGATCGTGGTGCTGCCGGTGGACACCGTGCTGTTGCCTGCCCTGCTGTTCCTGCTCGGTGGCGGGGTGTTCGCCCTGTACCCGGTGGCGGTCAGCAGCGCCGCCGACCGCGCGCCGGCCGATGCCCTGGTGCCGATGATCCAGGGCCTGCTGCTGATCAACTCGCTGGGCTCGGCCATGGCGCCGCTGACCATTTCGCCGATGATGACCTCGTACGGTGAAGTCGGGCTGTTCTGGGCATTCGCCGTGATCAACCTGGCGATGGTCGGCTTCTTCCTCTGGCGCCGCGGCAAACGCCCGAAACCCGAGCACCCGGCACCCTTCACTGCGGCCACCACCTTCTCGCCGACCGGCGCCGAACTGCGGGTGACCGAGGACCTGATGCATGCCGCCCAGGAGCACCCGACGCTGGACGCGCTCAACAGCGCGGCTGCGCCGCATCAGGCACGCAGCGAAAGCCACTGATGCAACCGGGGCCGCCTGCGGCCCCTTGGTTTGCCGCCCGTCGCCCGGCGGGCACCCTGGCTGCGTTCTGGCGGCCGAATCCATGACAGTTCATCCGACAGGAGACTCACCATGGATCGCTTAAGCCCGCTCGCCCTGCTCCTCGCCGTTGCGCTGGGTATCGCATCGACCAGCAGCTACGCAGCATCCGACCCTTACACCAGCCAACCGCAGACCAACGAAAGCGCCAAGGGTGATCAGCCCAGAGGCTCCACGGCCGGTGATGGCAGCAGTGTCAACAACCCCGGTGGCGGCAAGGGCAACGACAGCAGCGACACCGGTACCAACGCCGATGCGGCCGACGGTGCTGCCGGTGGCTCAAACAGTACCGGCGAGGCTACCGGCAGCGGTGCCGGGCACACCGGCGGCACCGCCGAGGACCAGGACAGCTATTGACGGGCCTTGGCTACACTGCTGAACGACGCCCCTGCCCTGGAGACCTGGCATGAACCTCAGGTACTGGTTGCTGCTTGCCTTGCTGCCCACAGGGGCATTCGCCGCCTCGGTCAACTACAGCCCCGCCCTGGACATCAGTTCGGCGTCGTTCACCGACGGTGGCGTGATCGCGCTGCAGCAGGTGGGCGCTGACCCTGCCTGTGGCAGTGGCGAGGAAAAGTCACCGCAGGTGAGCTGGACCAACCTGCCGCAGGGCACCCGCTCGCTGGTACTGGTGATGTTCGACCCCGATGGTGGCAAGGGGCTGGGGGTGGTGCACTGGCTGGCCTATAACATCGACCCGGCCTCCGGTGGCCTGGAGGAAGGTGCTGGCGGCCAGAGCAGCCCGGTGGCAGCGCTGGGCCTCAACTCCCGTGGCGCCATGGCCTATCGCGGGCCTTGCCCACCGGCGGGCGACAATCCGCATCACTATGTGCTGACCCTGATCGCCACTGATCTTGCCCCAGGCAGCCTGCCTGGGGAGCTGAACCATCGAGGGTTGCTGAAGGCGCTGCAGGGGCATGCGCTGGGGGCGCAGAGCCTGGTGGGGCGTTATGGGCATTGATCATCGCGGGGCAAGCCCGCTCCCACCCCCCTTTATTTGGGAGAGGTTGTTCCTCTAGGAATCCCCCCCC
>NZ_JBMOWQ010000008.1:0-4153 GCF_049310485.1 Pseudomonas sp. GZD-209 | reverse complement strand
TCTGCGTAAGGTATCACCCCTGCGCTGCTCTGTTTGTCTGCGCTCCCCCCCCCCCCCCCCCCATGGCCCTCCGCCTACCGCCAATACTGCGCCTCATCCACCACCCGCTGGTGTTCAGCGAACAGCAACGGCAGCTGCTCCTTGAGGTAGTCGATCCAGGTACGCACCTTGGCATCCAGGTAATGCCGCGACGGGTAGATCGCATAGATCTCACGCTGGCGTAGCCGGTACGGCGCCAGCAACCGGCACAGGCGTCCTTCCTGCATGGCCTGGCTGGCCGAGTAGTACGGCAGCAACCCCACCCCCATGCCCAGCTCGGTGGCCCTGACCATCGCGTCGGCGACATTGGTGAGGAAGGTATCCTGGGGCGCGATGACGCAGTTTTCCGGTGCCTTGCCGAAGGTCCAGTCCTCTTCGAACAGCGGATCGACGGTGCGCAGGCAGGTGTGCGCGTGCAAGTCCTGCGGCTGTTTGGGCACGCCATGCCGGGCCAGGTAATCCGGCGAGGCGCAGAGAATGCTGTGGATGCTGCCCAGCGGGATGGCGATTAGTTGCGAGTCGGGCAAGCCCTGGCCAATGGCGATCACCACATCGTGCCCCTCGGCCAGCGGGTCGGGGTTGCGCTGCGACAAGGTCAACTCCATCACCACTTCCGGGCAGGAGGCGTTGTAGCGCGCCACCAGCGGCATCATCAGCAGGCCCAGGCCATGGGTGCAGTGCAAGCGCAGCCGGCCGCGGGGCGTGAGGTGGGCGCCACGGGCCTCGTCCATGGCTTCTTCGGTGAGCAGCATGATCTGCCGCGAGCGCTCGAGAAAACGCTCGCCCGCCTCGCTCATGCGCAGGCGCCGGGTGGTGCGGTGCAGCAGGCGGGTCTGCAGCTGGTTTTCCAGCTCCGCGACGATCCGCGACACCTGCGCCGCCGAGATGTCCAGGGCGTTGGCGGCGGCTGCGAAACTGCCGCACTCCACTACCCGGGCAAAGGTGCGCATCGCATGCAGCATGTCCATGAAGTGGGCTCTCATTCATACATGAAAGGCAGGAATCTATCACGGGTTAGCCCATTTATTGTGAAACACCAATGAATGGATCATGGACACATCCCGAAAACGAGGAGCCTGTCATGAAACGTTCGATCGCTGTTGTCGCCCTGTCCGCCACCCTCGCCTCGTTCGGCGCCTTCGCCGACAGCGCCACCCAGCAGCCCGTGAGCAGCAGCTACGAATACGGCATGCCGATGGACGTGGCCAAGGTCATCTCGATCACCCCGGCCAGCAACGCCGCCGATTGCCAGGTGGGCACCGCGCACATGGTCTACGTCGACCACCAGGGCCAGACCCGCCAGGTCGACTACCGCGAAATGGGCAATTGCTCGCAGCAGTGACGCCTGCGCAAACGGCCGGGAAAAATACCAGCCGTCTTGCTGAAAGTGCATTTGCCCACCTGCCTTGCCGCCCCATGATCGTCCGGAACAACTACAAGAACGTTCCGGAAGCCGATCATGATCGATACCGCTGCTGCCCTGCCCGCCCATTCGCCGGCCGCCACCCATGCACGCATCACCTGGCGGCTGATGCCGCTGCTGCTGGTGTGCTACCTGTTCGCCCACCTCGACCGCATCAACATTGGCTTCGCGAAGATGCAGATGAGCGCAGACCTGGGCTTTTCCGACACGGTGTACGGCCTGGGCGCCGGCCTGTTCTTCGTGGCCTACGCGCTGTTCGGCGTGCCCAGCAACCTGGCTTTGGACCGGGTCGGGCCACGGCGCTGGATCGCCACGCTGATGGTGGTCTGGGGCCTGCTGTCCACCGGCATGCTGTGGGTGCAGGACGCAGCCGGCTTCTATACCTTGCGCTTTTTGCTCGGCGTGGCCGAAGCGGGCTTCTTCCCCGGCATCCTGGTGGTGCTCAACCGCTGGTACCCGGCCAGGCGCCGGGCCCAGGTGACCGCGCTGTTCGCCATCGCCGTGCCCTTGGCCGGGGTGGTCGGCGGGCCGCTGTCCGGCGGCATCCTGCAAGCCTTCCATGACCACGGCGGCCTGCGCGGCTGGCAGTGGATGTTCCTGATCGAAGGTTTACCCGTGGTGCTGCTGGGGCTGGTGGTGCTCAAGTGGCTGCCGGACAGCTTCGAGCAGGTCAGCTGGCTCAGCGCCGAACAGAAACGCGCCCTGCGCGCGGAACTGGACGGCGAAGAACAGCGCAAACCGGTCAGTTCGCTGACCGGCCTGCTGGGTAACGCCCAGGTGTGGCTGCTGGTGGCGGTGTACTTTGCGGTGATGCTGGCGGTGAACACCCTGGCGTTCTGGATGCCCAGCCTGATCCATGGCGCCGGGATCGGCAGCGATGGCCAGGTCGGCCTGCTCAGCGCCGTGCCCTACCTGGCCGGCTGTCTGTTCATGCTCGGTTGCGGGCGCTCGTCGGACCGCCACCGGGAGCGCCGCTGGCACCTGTGCGTGCCGTTGCTGATGGCCGCCGCCGGTATCGCCGTGGCCGGCCTGGCACCGGGCAATGCGCTGCTGGTGATGAGCGGCCTGGTCGTGGCCGGCATGGGCGCCAGTGCCGCGCTGCCGATGTTCTGGCAACTGCCCCCGGCGTTCCTGGCGGGCAACACCCAAGCGGCGGGGATCGCCATGATCAGTTCGTTCGGCAGCATCGCCTCGTTCCTCGCGCCCTACCTGATCGGCTGGATGCGCGACACCGCCAACAGCCCTGGCCTTGCGCTGCAGGTGCTGGCGGTGGCTATTGTGCTCGGGGGGCTGCTGGTGCTGAAGGTGCCGGCCAGCGTGGCCAACCCGCGCTAGGCGGCGAGCATCTCGCTGATCCAGCGGGCCTGATGGGCGATGTCCTGCACCTTGTCCTCGGGCACCGGCTGGCGGGCACGTTCGAAATTATCGAGCGTCTGCTGCTTCTGGCGCAGCATGCGCTGCCACTTGAACAGGAACGCCGGGCTGCGCTGCTCCATCAGCAGCGGGCCGAAGTACAGCTGTTCGGCGCTGTAGACGACCGACTCGCAGCGCTCGGCAACGATGATCTCGTAGTCGAAGCGGTTCTCGCGCAACACTTCTTCGCAGCGGATGCGGTAGTCGTTGTCCATCAGCCACTGGCGCAGCGGCTGCTCGCCGCCGTTGGGCTGCAGCACCAGGCGTTCCTTGCCGCTCAAGCGTTGCTTGCCGGCCTCGAGGATGTCGCGGATGGTCTCGCCGCCCATGCCGCAGATACTCACGGCGTTGATCTCGTCTTGCGGCTCGATGGCTGCCAGTCCGCTGGCCAGGCGCACGGTGGCCTGTGCCTCCAGGCCGTTCTCGCGCACGGTGCGCTGCGCGGCCTGGAATGGCGTCAGTGCCACTTCGCCAGCCACTGCCGCGGCAATCGCGCCGCGGCGCAGCAGCGCCACCGGCAGGTAGCCATGGTCCGAACCGATGTCAGCCAGCCGTGCCCCGGCCGGGATATGCGCCGCCACCCGCTCAAGGCGCGTGGACAAAGTGTGTTGGTTCAACGGTTGCCTCTTTGATCACCCAGGGCCCGGCGCCTGCGGCCGGGTCGGGGCGCGATTCTGCCGTGGGCCGCCGCGCTTATCAAATCGGCGCGACCGCGGCCACGGCTCGACCCGCCCTTGGCGCTCGCGTAGGCTTGCGGGCTTTCCTCCCGTGCAAGGCAGAACATTCCATGGCAAACGACGGCATCATCTTTACCCCGGACCCGGACGCCGACTCCATCTCGTCCGACGTGGCCGAGTACAACGGCGTGCTGGTCAGCACCCAGATCCCTACCCGCGCCGACGGCAGCCTTGAGCTGGGCGACATCACCACTCAAAGCGAATGCACCCTGCAGGCGCTGAAAGTGGCCCTGGAGCGCGCCGGCAGCTCGATGGACCGGGTGCTGCACCTGACCATCTACCTCACCGACATGGCCGACCGCCCGGCGTTCAACGAGGTTTACCAGCGCTTCTTCAGCAAGCCGTGGCCGGTGCGTGCGGCGGTTGGCGTGGCCTCGCTGGCGGTAGAAGGCATGAAAGTAGAAGTGACGGCGATGGCAGCCAAGGCCTGAGCCTCTGTCACACGCCCTCTGTAGGAGCGGCCTCGTCTCGCGAACGGGCTGCACAGCAGCCCCGGCAATCTTGAGGTGTCACTCAGATCCTGGGGCCGCTGCGCAGCCCG